>NZ_JBIUWN010000022.1:0-37528 GCF_044743485.1 Pseudomonas sp. NPDC087614
GGAAACGGGCTTATCACAAAACAACCGACAGCCATCATCATTTCCATTGCCACCCCAACCTGCTAAAACCTGGCCCGCAGCAAGTCATCGCGACCGGCCCGGAACAGGTCTGGGTAGCCGATATCACTTACCTATCCACCAAGCGTGATGAGCCGGTCTACCTGAGCTTGGTAACGGATGTCTACTCGAGAAAAATTGTCGGCTACCACGTGCATGGCAGCCTGCATGCCGACTCGGTAGCTCAAGCGTTACGCATGGCGTTGAAGACGCGTAGAACACGTCAAAAACTGGTCCATCACTCGGATCGAGGTGTGCAGTACTGCTCAGCGCTGTATCAAAAGCTCCATGCCAAACACGGCATCACTTGTTCGATGACCGATGGCTACGACTGCTACCAAAACGCCTTGGCAGAGCGGGTCAACGGCATCTTGAAAACGGAACTCTTGCTCCACCGGCCGACCGACCTGAAGCAAGCGGAGCAGATGGTGCGGGAAGCGGTCTTGATCTACAACCAAGAGCGCCCGCACCTGTCCTTAAAATACAAAACGCCCGATGCAGTGCATCGGGCGTTAGGGTGAGATAGGTGTAAACCTATTTCAGGACTAGACAAGAAGATCAGGCTTCTGCTTGTACTTCGTCAGCCTGCATGCCTTTCTGGCCCTGCACAGCAACGAAAGTCACTTTCTGGCCTTCTTTCAGGCTTTTGAAGCCGTTGCCCTGAATGGCACGGAAATGCACGAACAGATCCGGACCGCTTTCTGGAGTGATAAAACCAAAACCTTTCTCGTCGTTAAACCACTTGACGGTACCGCTCTGACGTGTGGACATTTCTTATTTCCTTTGACGCAAAAAATTGATGACAGTCTCCTTCTCATGAAAGAGTACTGGGGCTGGTTGCAGGAGAGTAAGAAGACGTCGAACGGGATGTAGCTAACTTGTAGGCTACTGCCCAGGTCACGATTCCAAGCTGACCCATGCAAACACAGTGGGGAAACTCTACGCCAACTTCGGGAGAAAAAACAAGCCCTGTGAAGTGCCCGGTTTTGCTGAGCTTGCAGGAACTTAATCGGTTGGTTAGTACAGGCTTAGATGATGGGCTTGTTCAGTTGTTTTCGAACGTTATAAGCAACGTTCATATTCGAATCGATTGATAGAAGGTGCACTGTTTTATGGCGACTGCGTTA
The DNA here is from genome assembly GCF_044743485.1 of Pseudomonas sp. NPDC087614. Lineage (NCBI taxonomy): Bacteria > Pseudomonadati > Pseudomonadota > Gammaproteobacteria > Pseudomonadales > Pseudomonadaceae > Pseudomonas > Pseudomonas sp. NPDC087614. The sequence continues at coordinate 1,185 of NZ_JBIUWN010000022.1, forward strand.
CACATTAGTGCACGCATAACGCAATCGCGTTACTTATAGAAACAGTCAATCAGCCGCGATAGTAGCGTTGTGGAACAAATGGCATTTTGCTTACAAGCATTTGCACCTTTTTCCCACGAACAATGGCCCAAACCGGTGTCTCAAGCGTGACATACGCGCTGTCGAGGTAACCCATCGCCAACGGCCCACCCAACGTCGGACCAAAGCCGCCACTGCAGACGCTGCCGATGATGTCGCCGGCCTCATTGACGATTTCTGCGCCTTCACGCACCGGGGTGCGTTCCTGCGGCAGCAGGCCGACGCGCTTGCGGGCGACGCCATTGTGTTGCTGTGCGAAAACGTTCGATGCCCCCGGGAAACCGCCGGCCCGCGCGCCATCGGCGCGACGTGGCTTGGAGATCGCCCACAGCAGGCTGGCTTCAATGGGTGTGGTTTCGGTGTTCATGTCGTGGCCGTACAGGCACAGGCCGGCTTCCAGGCGCAGCGAATCACGAGCGCCGAGGCCGATGGCCTGAACGTCCGGTTCAGCCAGCAAGGCGCGGGCGAGTTTTTCAGCATCGGCGGCCGGCACCGAGATTTCGAAACCGTCTTCACCGGTGTAACCCGAACGGCTGACAAAGCAGTCGATGCCCAGCAGATTGACGCGGGCGAACTGCATAAAGGTCATGTGCGCCACTTGCGGAGCAAGGCGCGCCAGCACGGTAGCGGCCGCCGGACCTTGCAGGGCGAGCAGGGCGCGTTCTTCGAACAGCGCCGTAATGGTGCACTGATCCCCGATGTGTTTTTGCAGGTGAGCCAGATCCTGATCCTTGCACGCAGCGTTGACCACCAGGAACAACTCGTCGTTACCGAGGTTGGCCACCATCAGGTCATCGAGAATGCCGCCGTTGTCATTGGTGAACATCGCGTAACGTTGCATGCCTACTGGCAGATCGATGATGTCTACAGGCACCAACGTTTCCAGGGCCTTGGCGGCATTGGCACCTGTCAGGCGAATCTGGCCCATGTGCGAGACGTCGAACAGTCCGGCCTGCTCGCGGGTGTGCTGGTGTTCCTTCATCACGCCCAGCGGGTATTGCACCGGCATGTCGTAGCCGGCGAATGGCACCATGCGTGCGCCGAGTTCGATGTGCAGAGCGTGCAGCGGGGTTTTCGACAGTTGTTCGGTAGACATCTTCAACTCCTGAAAAATGTGCAGCCGCCGATGCGCAAGCATCAGCATTCGATAATGTTGACCGCCAGACCGCCACGGGCGGTCTCCTTGTATTTGCTTTTCATGTCGGCGCCGGTCTGGCGCATGGTGCGGATGACCTTGTCGAGCGAGACGAAATGCTGTCCGTCGCCACGCATGGCCATGCGCACTGCGTTGATCGCTTTCACCGAGCCCATGGCGTTGCGCTCTATGCACGGCACCTGCACCAGCCCGCCAATCGGGTCGCAGGTCAGGCCGAGGTTGTGTTCCATGCCGATTTCCGCGGCGTTCTCGACTTGCTGCACGCTGCCGCCCAGCACTTCGCACAACGCGCCGGCCGCCATTGAGCAGGCCACGCCGACCTCGCCCTGACAGCCGACTTCGGCGCCTGAGATCGAAGCGTTTTCCTTGTACAGAATGCCAATGGCCGCCGCGGTCAGCAGAAAACGCACCACACCGTCTTCATTGGCGCCGGCAATAAAGCGCATGTAGTAATGCAGCACAGCCGGAATGATCCCCGCCGCACCGTTGGTGGGTGCCGTTACCACGCGTCCGCCATTGGCGTTTTCTTCGTTGACCGCCAGCGCATAAAGGTTGACCCAGTCGAGCACTGACAATGGATCGCGCAACGCTGATTCCGGGTTCTTGCACAGTTGCCGATGCAGCGCCGCCGCGCGCCGTTTGACCTTCAAACCACCGGGCAAAATCCCTTCGTTGCGGCAACCCGCCGCCACGCAGTCCTGCATCACTTGCCAGATGTTCAGCAGGCCAGCGCGGGTTTGCGCTTCCGGGCGCCAGGCGCTCTCGTTGGTCAGCATCACCTGGCTGATCGACAGACCATAGGTGCTGCAATGACCGAGCAGGTCCTTGGCGCTTTTGAACGGGAAGGTCAGCGGTGTGGCGTCTTCGACGATGCGATCGGCACCGGCGGCGTCTTCATCGACGACAAAACCCCCACCGACCGAGTAGTACTCGCGGCTGCGGATCTGGATGCCCGCCGCGTCGAACGCACGGAAGATCATGCCGTTAGGGTGATAGGCCAGCGGCTTGCGGATCATCGCCAGGTGTTCTTTCTCGTTGAACGCGATGCTGTGTTCACCGAGCAGATTCAGGCGAGCGTTGCTGCGGATTTCTTGCAGGCGGGCGGCGACGGTTTCGGTGTCGACGGTGTCCGGGTGTTCACCCTCAAGGCCGAGTAACACGGCCTTGTCACTGCCGTGGCCTTTGCCGGTGGCGCCGAGCGAGCCGTACAGCTCGACGCGCACGCTGGCGGTGGCAGTCAGCAGGTTATCCCGGCGCAGCCCTTCAGCGAAGCGCGCAGCGGCGCGCATCGGGCCGACAGTGTGGGAGCTGGAGGGGCCGATGCCAATCTTGAACAGGTCGAACACGCTTAACGACATGAGTGGTTCTCCGGTTTCTTGTTATAGGAATTGGCGAAATATCAGGTTTGTAGCATTGCCTGTGGGAGCGGGCTTGCTCGCGAATTCGGAGGGTCATTCAATACAAATGTGACTGATTCACCGCATTCGCGAGCAAGCTCACTCCCACACTGGATCTGTGGTGTTGTTGAGAGTGGGGGCAAATAAATGCCCCCACACAGGTTTAAGCGTAGCTTTCGATCGACGGGCAGGCACAGATCAGGTTGCGGTCGCCAAACACGTTGTCGACGCGACCGACCGGCGGCCAGTATTTGCCTTCGATCAACGACGCCACCGGGTACACCGCTTGCTCGCGGCTGTACGGGTGAGTCCACTCGCCAACCAGTTCGGCTGCGGTGTGCGGCGCGTTCTTCAGCGGGTTGTCGTCCTTGTCCAGGGTGCCGTTTTCCACCGCGCGGATTTCTTCGCGGATGCGGATCATGGCGTCGCAGAAGCGGTCCAGTTCTTCTTTGGATTCGCTTTCGGTCGGCTCGATCATCAGCGTGCCGGCAACCGGGAACGACATGGTCGGGGCGTGGAAGCCGAAGTCGATCAGGCGCTTGGCGACGTCATCGACGCTGATGCCGCTGCTGTCTTTCAACGGGCGCAGATCAAGGATGCATTCGTGCGCCACCAGACCGTTGCTGCCGGTGTACAGCACTGGGTAGTGCTCTTCGAGGCGACGGGAAATGTAGTTGGCGTTGAGGATCGCCAGTTGCGAAGCGCGCTTGAGACCCGCGCCGCCCATCATGCGAATGTACATCCAGGTGATCGGCAGAATGCTCGCGCTGCCGAACGGTGCTGCGCAGACCGCGCCTTCCTTGCGCTCCATCTGGGCGTGGCCCGGCAGGAACGGCGTCAGGTGCGACTTGACGCCAATCGGGCCGACGCCCGGGCCGCCACCGCCGTGGGGGATGCAGAAAGTTTTGTGCAGGTTCAGGTGCGAAACGTCGCCGCCGAACTTGCCTGGCGCGCAGAGGCCGACCATGGCGTTCATGTTGGCGCCGTCGATGTACACCTGACCGCCGTTGTCATGAATGATCCCGCAGATTTCGCGGATGCCTTCTTCGAACACGCCGTGGGTCGACGGGTAGGTGATCATCAGCGCGGCGAGGTGTTCGCGGTGCTCGATGGCCTTGGCGCGCAAGTCTTCGATATCGACGTTGCCGCGAGCGTCGCACGCGGTCACCACCACGCGCATGCCGGCCATGTTGGCGGTGGCCGGGTTGGTGCCGTGGGCGGACGAGGGGATCAGGCAGATGTCGCGGCGCTCGTCGCCACGGCTCTGGTGATAAGCGCGGATCGCCAGCAGGCCAGCGTATTCACCTTGCGAACCGGCGTTCGGTTGCAGCGAGATCGAGTCGTAACCGGTGGCGGCGCAGAGCATCGCTTCCAGCTCAAAGGTCAGTTGCTGATAACCGGCGCTTTGTGCGGCTGGCGCGAACGGGTGCAGGGCGCCGAACTCGGCCCAGGTCACCGGGATCATTTCGCTGGCGGCGTTGAGTTTCATGGTGCACGAGCCCAGCGGGATCATGGTGCGATCCAGTGCCAGGTCCTTGTCCGCCAATTTGCGCAGGTAGCGCATCAGCTCGGTTTCCGAGTGATAGCGGTTGAACACCGGGTGGCTGAGGATCGGCGACTGGCGTACCAGTGCAGCAGGAATGGTGCTTTGAACCGAAGCGGCAAGAGCAGCGAAGTCCGGCAGGGTCTTGCCGTCGGCGAACAGTCCCCACAGGGTTTCGATGTCAGCCGATGTGGTGGTTTCGTCGACCGACAGACCGATACGCTGAGCATCGACGACGCGCAGGTTGATCTGCTGGGCGTGAGCCTTGTCGTGCAGCGCGGCGGTTAGCGCGCCAGTGGCCAGAGTCAGGGTGTCGAAGAAGCTTTCCTGCTCGACCTTCTGGCCCAGCGCGGTCAGACCCTTGGCGAGGATCGCGGTCAGGTGATGCACGCGGTTGGCGATCTGGGTCAGGCCTTTCGGGCCGTGGTAGACGGCGTACATGCTGGCGATGTTGGCCAGCAGCACTTGCGCGGTGCAGATGTTGGAGGTGGCTTTCTCGCGACGGATGTGTTGCTCGCGGGTCTGCATCGCCAGACGCAGCGCTGGCTTGCCGAAACGGTCAACCGACACACCGACCAGACGGCCCGGCATGTCGCGCTTGTACGCATCTTTCGTCGAGAAGTAAGCTGCGTGCGGGCCACCGAAGCCCAGCGGCACGCCGAAACGTTGAGCGCTGCCGATCGCAACGTCAGCGCCGAACTCGCCTGGAGCGGTCAGCAGGGTCAGGGCCAGCAGGTCGGCCGCCACGGCCACCAACGCGTTGGCCGCGTGGAAGCGTTCGGTCAGTTCGCGGTAATCGAACACATCACCGTTGCTGGCCGGGTATTGCAGCAGCGCACCGAAGAATGGGGTGACGTCGGTCAGTTCACGCTCATCGCCCACCACCACGTCAATGCCCAGCGGCTCGGCACGGGTGCGCAGCACGTCGAGGGTTTGCGGGTGGCTGTGGATCGAGGCGAAGAAAGCGTGGCTGCCCTTGTTCTTGCTCAGGCGTTTGCAGAACGTCATGGCTTCGGCAGCGGCGGTGGCTTCGTCGAGCAGCGAGGCGTTGGCGATCGGCAGGCCGGTGAGGTCGCTGATCAGGGTCTGGAAGTTCAGCAGCGCTTCGAGACGGCCCTGGGAAATTTCTGGCTGGTATGGGGTGTAAGCGGTGTACCAGGCCGGGTTTTCCAGCAGGTTACGCAGGATCGGCGACGGCGTGTGGCAGTTGTAGTAGCCCTGGCCGATGTAGGTTTTGAACAACTGGTTTTTGCCGGCGATGGATTTGATCATCGCCAGGGCGTCGGCTTCGCTCAGGCCGTCGTCCATGCCAAGCACGCTGGTGCCCTTGATGCTTTCCGGGATGACGCTGGCGCTCAGGGCTTCAAGCGAATCGAAGCCGAGGCTGTTGAGCATGGCTTGTTCGTCACCGGCGCGCGGGCCAATGTGACGGGCGATGAATTCGTTGGCGGTGCCAAGGTTTACTTGAGTCATGTCGATTGTCCTCAGGCTTCGGCTTGGGCTTTGATCAGGCGGTCGTAGGCGTCTTGATCGAGCAGTTTGGCGACGGCCGAAGCATCGGCTGGCTGGAAGCGGAAGAACCAGCCTTCGCCCAGCGGATCTTCGTTGACCAGCTCAGGGCTGTCTTCCAGCGCTGGGTTGGTGGCCAGGACTTCACCGTCGAGGGGCATGTACACGCCACTGGCGGCTTTCACTGACTCCACGGTGGCGGCTTCAGCGCCTTTTTCGTAAGTCTGCAGCTCAGGCAGTTGCACGAACACCACGTCGCCCAGGGCGTTCTGCGCAAAAGCCGTGATGCCGACAGTGACGCTGCCGTCGGCTTCAGTGCGCAGCCATTCGTGATCTTCAGTAAAACGCAACTCGCTCATGGAAACTCCTCAGGGGGCCAGACTCGTCTGGTGGACGCGGTGGAAGGCTGGGGCGGTAAAGCCCTTATTGATGAAGGGTTCGTTAGCAAGAACGCGGCCAATGTTGATTTATCGTTATAAATCAATGTCTTGAACGTTTTGTGTTGATTGAGTGATGGTGCGTCTGTAGCGAAATCGCTACAGCGTAGGGCAAGGAAAAAAGCTTAACGGGATCAAAGCCTTGCACAGCGGCGATCGGAGGAGGGTGTAGCGATATCGTTCCGCTGTAGCGCTTTCAGTACAGATGCAGGTCGTTTTTGAGCGGATTTTATAATCCGGAGCATTACCCCTGTGGGAGCGGGCAAGGCTTAAAGTTTGTTGGGGATGCCGTACTTGCGCAGTCGATGGGCGATGGCCGTGTGCGAGGTTTGCAGGCGACTGGCCAGTTGGCGGGTCGAGGGGTAGCTGACGTAGAGTTTTTCCAGCAGCGATTTCTCGAAGGCTTCGACCGCTTGTTCGAGGCTGTCGACGTCGCTGTCGGTCTGACGCGCGACCGAGGTCCCGGCGATGTCGAGGTCGCCGATATCCACCAGACTGCTTTCGCAAATCGCGGCGGCGCGGAAAATCACGTTCTGCAACTGGCGGACATTGCCCGGCCAACGGTTGCCGAGCAGCGCCGGGTAAGTACCGGGGGCGAGGCGACAGACCGGGCGCTGAATCTGCGCACACGCCTGCTGCATGAAATAACGCGCCAGCAACAGAATGTCCTGACCGCGCTCTCGCAGCGGCGGCACTTCGACGTTAAGCACGTTGAGGCGATAGAACAGGTCTTCGCGGAACAGCCCCTCGCTGACCATTTTTTCCAGATCGCGGTGGGTGGCGCTGAGGATGCGTACGTTGACCTTCACCTCGCGATCACCGCCGACCCGGCGGAAGCTGCCGTCATTCAGGAAACGCAGCAGTTTTGCCTGCAAGTACGGCGACATCTCGCCGATCTCGTCGAGGAACACCGTGCCCTGGTTGGCCAGTTCCATCAGCCCCGGTTTGCCACCGCGTGCCGCGCCAGTAAAGGCACCAGGGGCGTAGCCGAACAGTTCGCTTTCGGCGAGGTTTTCCGGCAGGGCCGCGCAGTTGAGTGCGAGAAACGGCGCGCTGTGCCGCGCACTGATGGCGTGGCAGGCGCGGGCCACCAGCTCTTTGCCGGTGCCGGTTTCGCCCTGGATCAGCAACGGCGCATCAAGGGCGGCAACGCGCTGTGCGCGAGCCTTGAGGGTGCGGATTGCCGGGGATTCGCCAAGCAGCGCGTCGAACCCTTCGGCGTGGTCGTGGTGCAGCGCCGAGAGCTGTTCGCCGATGCGGTTGGGTTGATACAGGGTGAGCAGGGCGCCGGCGTCAGTGATCGGCGTGGCGTCGAGTAATAGCGTCTGGCCGTTGACGGTGATCTCGCGCAGCGGCAGGCGGAAGCCGTTTTCGAGCAACGTGTCGAGCAGGCCCGGATCGCTGAACAGCTCAGCGACAGTTTCACCGGCCGGTTCGCGACCGTACAACGCAATCAATGCCGGGTTGGCCAGCAGCACCTTGCCGGCGCTGTCGAGGGCCAGCACCGGGTCAGTCATCGCCGCGAGCAGCGCATCAAGCTGCAAGTGCCGACGCTGGCCCGGGAGGATGTCGACCACTTTCACCGCTTGCACACCGTGCACACTGAACAGCGCGTCACGCAGTTCTTCCAGCACCTCAGGGCTCAACGTCGGGGCGTCGATGTAGACGTTCGGCGGGATCATTTCCACCGCATCCAGATTGAGATTGCGCCCGCCGAGCAGGGCCAGGACTTCCTGGGTGATGCCGACGCGGTCGATGAAGCTGACGTGGATACGCATGGGGCGGTTCAGTGTTCTGCAATGCGGAGGGTGGCAAGTATGCCTTGGGGCGGGGCAATGGTGAAATCGGCGGCGATTTTCCGGTCGATCTGGTTGCCCTGTGGGAGCGGGCCTGCTCGCGAATGCCGTGGCTCAGCCACATTGATATCGCCGGACACGACGTCGTCGCGCGCGAGCCCTCTCCCACAGGGACTCCGGGTTATTCGAGGTGTTCGGGCTTCACCGGGTCTCCGGATTTCATATTCAACTGCGCCCGCACATCTTCAAACATCGCGTCGTAGTGCTTGTGCACCGAGCCAATGCTGGCATGCGTCTTGGGAATCCCGTACTTCTCGGCAATTCTGGTCATGTCTCTGGCGAAGTTGTAAGCCTGATCCTTGGGCAGGAAGAACGTCTCTTTCATGCCCTTGCCCTGAATGCTGCCGTGCATTGTGAACTGCATTCCTTTGCCCTCTTTGGGATCGGTGAACACTTCGTAGTCAAGGCACAGGTCGTAGCTGACATCGTCCTTGTTCAGCGCGTGCCGTTCGATGTGCAGATGACCGGGTACAAACTGGGCCATGGATCTCTCCTTTCAAGGCATGGGAGAAGGGCAGACCTTACGCCTGCCCCCGGAGTTTCTGATTATCGATAAGTGATACCGGGTTTCGCTGTGCTGACTCGCGTACCCGCATTGCCCTGGACAATCGCTTCGATGTCCGCCAGCGAGCCGATTACGGCGACCTTGCCAGTATGGCGGGCGAATTCGCAGGCTGCCTGTACCTTGGGCCCCATGGAGCCGGCGGCAAAGCCCAGGCGCTCCAGTTCGTCCGGATGCGCTTGGGCGATGGCTTTCTGGCTGGGTTTGCCGAAGTCGATGAACGTGGCGTTGACGTCGGTGGCGATCACCAGCAAATCTGCGTCCAGTTGTTCGGCCAACAGCGAGGAGCATAGATCCTTGTCGATCACCGCCTCGATGCCCTTGAGTTTGCGGTGTTCGTCATAGAGGGTCGGGATGCCGCCACCACCGGCGCAAATCACGATGCTGCCCTTTTCCAGCAGCCACTTGATCGGGCGGATCTCGAAGATGCGTTTGGGCCGAGGACTGGCCACTACACGGCGGTATTTATCGCCGTCCGGCGCAATCGCCCAGCCTTTTTCAGCGGCGAGTTTTTCCGCTTCAGCCTTGTCGTAAACCGGGCCGATGGGTTTGCTCGGGTTCTGGAACGCCGGGTCGTTGGCGTCGACTTCGACTTGGGTCAGCAGGGTGGCGAACGGTACTTCGAAGTCCAGCAGATTGCCGAGCTCCTGTTCGATGATGTAGCCGATCATGCCTTCGGTTTCGGCACCGAGCACGTCCAGCGGGTACGGGCTGACGGAGGTATAGGCCGCCGCTTGCAACGACAGCAGGCCGACTTGTGGGCCATTGCCGTGGGCGATGACCAATTGATTGCCGGGATGGATCCTGGCGATTTGTTCGGCGGCGACGCGGATGTTGGCGCGCTGATTGTCAGCGGTCATCGGCTCGCCACGGCGAAGCAGGGCGTTACCGCCCAACGCTACGACGATACGCATGGTGCAGTCCTTCTCAGACAGAGGAATGGCAAACGACTCGATCTTGCTGTCGGAACCGGGCCCTTGTGGGAGGGGGATTGCTCCCGAAGGCGGTGTGTCAGGCTCCATCAATGTCGCCTGATATCGCCCCTTCGCGAGCAAGCCCGCTCCCACATTTACAGCCGGTTTCTTCAGTGAGAGCGGGCCGGGTCTTAGAGATCAGCCAGCGTCGACACCAGAATCGCTTTGATGGTGTGCATGCGGTTTTCCGCTTGCTCGAAGGCGATGTTGGCCGGGGATTCGAAGACGTCTTCGGTCACTTCAACGCCATTGGCCAGGTGCGGATAGCGCGCGGCGATGTCTTTACCGACCTTGGTTTCGCTGTTGTGAAACGCCGGCAGGCAGTGCATGAATTTCACGCGCGGGTTGCCGGAGGCTTTCATCATTTGGGGGTTGACCTGGTACGGCAGCAGTTGCTCGATGCGCTCGTCCCAGGCGTCCACCGGCTCACCCATCGACACCCAGATGTCGGTGTGGATGAAGTCGACGCCCTTGACCGCTTCTTTCGGGTCTTCGGTGATGGTGATGCGTGCGCCGCTTTCTTCGGCGAACGCCATGCACTGGGCGATGAAGTCAGCGTGCGGCCACAGCGCTTTCGGCGCGGCGATGCGCACGTCCATGCCAAGCTTGGCGCCGATCATCAACAGCGAGTTGCCCATGTTGTAGCGAGCGTCGCCGAGGTAGGCGTAGCTGATCTCGTGCATTGGCTTGTCGCTGTGTTCACGCATGGTCAGCGCGTCGGCGATCATTTGCGTCGGGTGGAATTCGGCGGTCAAACCATTGAACACCGGCACACCGGCAAACTTGGCCAGCTCTTCGACGATTTCCTGCTCAAAACCACGGTATTCGATGGCGTCGAACATCCGGCCGAGAACGCGGGCGGTGTCTTTCATGCTCTCTTTGTGGCCGATCTGCGACGACACCGGATCGATGTAGGTGACGTGGGCACCCTGGTCGTGGGCCGCGACTTCGAATGCGCAGCGGGTGCGGGTCGAGGTTTTTTCGAAGATCAGCGCGATGTTCTTGCCTTGCAGGTGTGGACGCTCGGTGCCGGTGTACTTGGCCCGTTTGAGGTCGCGGGACAGGTCGATCAGGTAGTTGATCTCGCGAGTGGTGTGGTGCATCAAACTCAGCAAGCTGCGGTTGCGCATATTAAAAGCCATGATGGATCTCCTTGCCCGACACTGGGAAAGCGACTGCAGGCTGTGCGCCTTCGCCTTGTCTTTCCTGCGCTCGCTACGCGTTCACAGCGTCGGGTCGTCATTAGTCAAAAAATTAATAGTCGATCGGGTCGCGGATGATCGGGCAGGTCATGCAGTGGCCGCCGCCACGACCACGGCCCAGTTCCCCGGCACTGATGGTGATGACCTCAACGCCCGCCTTGCGCAGCAGGGTGTTGGTGTAGGTGTTGCGGTCATAGCCGATGACCACGCCCGGCTCCACCGCTACCACGTTGTTGCCGTCATCCCATTGCTCGCGTTCGGCGGCGAAGCTGTTGCCGCCGGTTTCCACCACGCGTAGCGCTTTGAGGTTGAGGGCTTTGGCCACGGTGTCGAGGAAGCTCGATTCTTCGCGGCGGATATCGATGCCGCCCTGTTTGCTTTCGTCAGGTCGCAGAGTGAACGCCACGATCTGGTTGACCACTTCCGGGAATATCGTCACCAGGTCGCGGTCGCAGAAGCTGAACACGGTGTCCAGGTGCATCGCTGCGCGGGACTTCGGCAGGCCGGCCACGATGACTTTCTCCACGGCTTTGTTCTTGAACAGGTTCAGCGCCAGTTGGCCGATGGCCTGGCGAGAAGAACGCTCGCCCATGCCGATCAGAACGACACCGTTGCCGATCGGCATGACGTCGCCGCCTTCAAGGGTCGCGCTGCCGTGATCCTTGTCCGGGTCGCCGTACCAGATCTCGAAATCGGCGTTGGTGAATTGCGGGTGGAATTTGTAGATGGCGGTGGCCAGCAGGGTTTCCTGACGACGCGCCGGCCAGTACATCGGGTTCAGCGTCACGCCACCGTAGATCCAGCATGTGGTGTCGCGGGTGAACTGGGTGTTGGGCAGCGGCGGCAGAATGAAGCTGGAGTGGCCAAGGAAGTCGCGGAACATCTGAATGGTCTTGCCACCGAAGCTGTCCGGCAGGTCATCAGCGGAGACGCCGCCGATCAGGTATTGGGCAATGTGCCGTGGTTCGAGGCTGTGCAGCCAGGACTTCACTTCGCTGATCAGGCCCAGGCCCACCGAATCGGCGGTGACCTTGCGGTCGAGAATCCAGTCCAGTGCCTCAGGGATGGCGACGATATCGGTCAGCAGGTTGTGCATTTCCAGCACGTCGATCTCGCGTTCACGCATCTTGGTGACGAAGTCGAAGTGGTCGCGTTTGGCCTGGGCGACCCACAGCACGTCGTCGAACAGCAGTTCATCGCAGTTGTTCGGGGTCAGCCGCTGATGGGCCAGACCTGGGGAGCAAACCATGACTTTGCGCAGTTTGCCGGCTTCGGAATGGACGCCGTACTTAACTTTTTCCGTGGTCATTTCAGTGATCCTCCAGATAACAAATCAATCAGGTGCTACAGAGTCAGGAAGCCGTCATACAGGCCGTAGGCTGCCACCAGGGCACCGACGACCACCGAGGCAAAAATCAGCTTCTCGACGTTCGTGAAAACAACTTGTTTGAGTTCCAGTTTGGCCTTGGCGAACAGGATCGCGCCGGGGGCGTAGAGCAGGGCCGAGAGCAGCAGGTACTTGATCCCGCCGGCATACAGCAGCCAGACCGCATAGATCACGGCGATCGCGCCGATGATCAGATCCTTGCGCCGTTCAGCGGCGAAGCCTTGGTAGGTTTCGCCGCGCACCGCCAGCAGCAGGGCATACGCCGCCGACCACAGGTAGGGCACCAGAATCATCGACGTGGCGAGGTAGATCAGCGACAGGTAAGTGCTGGCCGAGAACAGGGTGATGATCAGGAAAACCTGCACCATCGCGTTGGTCAGCCACAAGGCGTTGACCGGGACGTGGTTGGCGTTTTCCTTGCGCAGAAACGCCGGCATGGTGTGGTCTTTGGCGGCGGCGAACATGATCTCTGCGCACAGCAGCACCCACGACAGCAGCGCCCCCAGCAGCGAGATGATCAGACCGACGCTGATCAGCACTGCACCCCAGTGACCGACCACATGTTCAAGCACGGCGGCCATCGACGGGTTCTGCAGTTTGGCCAGTTCCGGCTGAGTCATGATGCCCAGCGACAGCACGTTCACCAGCACCAGAAACAGCAGCACGGTGATGAAGCCGATCACGGTGGCCTTACCGACGTCGGAACGTTTTTCCGCCCGCGCCGAGAAGATGCTCGCGCCTTCGATGCCGATGAACACCCACACGGTGACCAGCATCATGTTGCGCACCTGGTTCATCACGCTGCCCAGATCAGGGTTTTTCACGCCCCAAATGTCAGCAGTGAAGATGTCCAGTTTGAACGCGAAGACGGCGATCAATACAAACAGCAGCAGTGGCACCACCTTGGCGACGGTGGTCACCAGGTTGATGAACGCCGCTTCCTTGATCCCGCGCAGCACCAGAAAGTGCACCGCCCACAGCAGCACGGACGCGCCGATCACCGCGGCGACGGTATTGCCCTCGCCAAACACCGGAAAAAAGTAACCGAGCGTGCTGAACAGCAAAACAAAGTAGCCGACGTTACCCAGCCAAGCGCTGATCCAGTAACCCCAGGCCGACGAGAACCCCATGTAATCGCCGAATCCGGCCTTGGCGTAGGCGTACACGCCGCCGTCCAGGTCAGGCTTGCGATTGGCGAGGGTTTGGAAAACAAAAGCGAGGGTGAGCATGCCGACAGCGGTAATGGCCCAACCGATCAGCACCGCACCGACGTCGGCACTGGCGGCCATGTTTTGTGGCAAAGAGAATATCCCGCCACCGATCATTGATCCGACTACCAAGGCAACCAATGCGCCTAATCGTAGTTTTCCGGGAGTTTCAGACATTGCATGACTCCATTGCAGGAGAGAAGAGATCACAGCGTAGTTCTGTTATCTGTTCAAACTGCTGACGTGGATCAGTTGAAGGTCACATTTCATTGTTAATGAATGACTTATGAAATGACTGATGGCATAAAGCTTTCGCCGGAAAGGCCCGTTCCAGAGGCTTTCGATCAATCTGATTGAGAATTGTCCTTGTTTCTTTGGAGCTATGACGCTAGTTCTTTTTCAGGGTTTGGCAAATTTCAGCATCTGTTTTCAGTACAGAATCGAATAATCCGGATCAGCGCGTAGAAAGTGCACGGCCGTTTTCTATAAAAGGCGCTAATCGGTGTTATTCAATAAACGTAATTGCGCTTTACCCGTTTAGTTAAATAGCGACTATGTGATGAGTGAGCGGCCACCGTCGATCCGGGAAAAAGGAAGATTGAAATGTCGCAACCGACGCAAAAGCTGCAACTGGGGGCGTTGATCGCCCTGGTGGTGGGTTCGATGATTGGCGGGGGAATTTTTTCCCTGCCGCAGAACATGGCGGCGCACGCCGATGCCGGGGCGATTCTGATCGGCTGGGGGATCACCGCGATCGGCATGTTGACCCTGGCGTTCGTGTTCCAGACCCTGGCCAATCGCAAGCCCGAACTGGACTCAGGCGTTTATGCCTATGCCAAGGCCGGATTTGGCGACTACATGGGGTTTTCCTCGGCGTGGGGTTACTGGATCAGCGCGTGGCTGGGCAACGTCGGTTATTTCGTTCTGCTGTTCAGCACCCTCGGCTACTTCTTTCCGGTGTTCGGCCAGGGCAACACGCCCATCGCTATCGGCTGCGCGTCGGTGCTGCTGTGGGGCGTGCATTTTCTGGTGCTGCGCGGGATCAAGGAGGCGACGTTCATCAATCAGGTGACCACGGTGGCCAAGATTGTGCCGCTGATCCTGTTCATCGTCATCGCCGCCCTGGCGTTCAAGGCTGACATCTTCACCCGTGATATCTGGGGCCACAGCAACCCGAGTTTCGGCGGGGTGATGGATCAGGTGCGCAACATGATGCTGGTGACGGTGTTCGTGTTCATCGGCATCGAGGGCGCCAGCGTGTACTCGGCGCGGGCGCAGAAACGCAGCGACGTTGGCCGTGCCACGGTGATCGGTTTCATCGGTGTGCTGGCGCTGCTGGTGCTGGTCAACGTGTTGTCGCTGGGGATCATGAGCCAGCCGGAACTGGCGACCCTGCAGAACCCGTCACTGGCGGCGGTGCTGGAACACATCGTCGGGCCGTGGGGCGCGTTGCTGATCAGCATTGGCCTGGCGGTCTCGTTGCTGGGCGCATTGCTGTCGTGGGCGTTGCTCTGTGCCGAAATTCTTTTCGCCACGGCCCGGGACAAGACCATGCCGGCGTTCCTGAAAAAGGAAAACGCTAACCATGTACCGGTCAATGCGTTGTGGCTGACCAACGTGATGATCCAGATTTTCCTGTTGATCACGCTGTTTTCGGCCGGCACCTACACCCGTCTGATTTATCTGGCGTCGTCGATGATTCTGGTGCCGTACCTGTGGTCGGCCGCCTACGCCGTGCTGTTGAGCGGACGCGGCGAAACCTACGAACACGCCTCGGCCGAGCGCACCAAGGACCTGCTGATCGGTGGCATCGCCCTGTGTTATGCGGTGTGGTTGTTGTACGCCGGCGGGGTGAAATATCTGCTGCTGTCGGCGCTGTTGTATGCGCCGGGGGTGATCCTGTTTGCCAAGGCCAAGCATGAACAGGGCGAGCCGCTGTTCACCCCTGTCGAGAAGGGGATTTTCACCTGCGTGATCATTGGCGCGGGGCTGGCGGCTTACGGTTTGTACAGCGGGGTGCTGTCGTTGTGAGGTTGACGAGCCGCACGGATTGACCCTGAATCGCAGGTGTCGGTGCGGCCGTCTTCTCGAGCAAGCCCGCACACACACTCAATCGCGCTCCGTCAGAAGAAACTCGGTCAAATGTGGGCGCGGGCTTGCTCGCGAAGGGGCCCGAAAGTTTATCGCCACTGCGCTTGATGCGAACCCAGTTCGGTGGCCGGCAACGCCCACTGCAGCGGTGTGCCGCTAATCTTCACCGGCACTTGCACGCGATGCGCCGGCCCCCACGGGGTCTGTTCCACGAGCAGGCCCTTATCCTGATCATCTTCGGCGCGTAGCGCTTCATCGGTGCCCCGTCCATGCTCGATCAACAGCTTCGCCGTACGCGCCAGCGACAACCGTGCCGATCCTGCGCGACCACTGCGCAACCGTTCGCTGAGCAAGGTGATCGTACTCGCCGCCATCAGATACCCGGTCGCGTGATCCAGCGCCTGCACCGGTAAAGGCGTCGGTTTGTCTGCGTGCTGCCAGCGCTGTCCCGCCTCGGCGATGCCGCTGCTCATTTGCACCAGGCTGTCAAAGCCGCGGCGGTTGTGCCACGGGCCGCTCCAGCCATAGGCATTAAGGCCGACGTCGATCAGCCCCGGCGCCAGTTGTCGCCGCCGCTCAACGCCAAACCCAAGGTTCTCCAACGCATCGGCGCGGTAGCCGTGCAGCAGAATGTCGGCGTCCTGCAATAACGTCTCGAACACCGCGCGATCCGCCGGCACCTGCAAATCCAGGCGGGCGCAGCGCTTGCCGAGCGTCACCTCCGGCACAACCCCGGGTTCGTTCCAGGTCGGTGGATCAATACGCAGCACGTCGGCACCGAGACCGGCGAGGAACCGGCTGGCGGTCGGGCCGGCGAGTACGCGGGTCAGGTCCAGAACCTTGATCCCGGCCAACGGTTGCGCCACCGAGCCCTGCCAGGTTTTGCCGCATGGGTGCTGATCGCAGATGAAATGGACGAGCGGCTCGGCATTTACCGCCAACCCTTGCGGATGCTGTTGCCACTGCGCCCAGTTGCGCATCTGCGCGGCACAGCCCTTGGCGTCAACGACTGCTTGCTCCAGATCCTGGCTGTTCCATTGCGCGACTTTTGCGGCCATCGCTGCACGATCGGCACAGATACCCAGCACGCTCTCAGCGGCAGCACGATGATGCGGGGCGTTGGTGTGCAGGCGAATCCAGCCGTCCCGGGTGGCATAGTCACCGGCGATGGGGTCCCACAGCGGCGGCACTTGCCAGCCAATCGGGCGCAGCGAGGTGGCGAACCAGAACGAGGCTAACCGGCGGTCGACTTCAACGGCCGGCAAACGGCCCGTCTGTTGATTGAGCAATTGGCTGATGGCCTGCCCGGCAACGGCAATGCTGGCGCAGGCCAGGTCGGTCACGGCGAACGCCGAGGGCAGGGCGCCACTGGCGGTGAAGGCAATCGGCGTGTGCGGCAGGCCGAGTGCGGCTTGAATGGACGTGAGTAAATCAGTCATCGAAGGCCCTCCGGAGCGAGAGGGCGATGATAGTGCAAAACGTTGTCTGGTCAGATGAAAGTGCTGACGGATGAACGCTGACCCTGTGGGAGCGGGCAAGCCCGTTCCCACAGGTGGCCGTGGCGATGTTCAGACGCGGAACTGATCCATCAACTTCATCTGCTGGCTGGCCAGGGCATTGAGCTGGCTGCTGATTGCCGCCGATTCAGTGGCTTGCTCGGTCAAGGTTTCAGTCACCGTACGGATCGCCGAAACGTTGCGATTGACCTCTTCGGCCACGGCGCTTTGCTGTTCGGCGGCGCTGGCGATTTGCAGGTTCATGTCGCTGATCACGGTCACCGCATCGCTGATCTTGCCCAGCGCATCCACAGCCTGACGAATCTGCCCGGCGTTGTTGTGCGCCTGGGTCTGGCTTGAATGCATGGTCGCGACCACGCCACGGGTGCCGGTCTGGATGCGTTCGATGACCACGCGAATTTCTTCCACCGAGTCCTGGGTACGTTTGGCCAGGTTGCGCACCTCGTCTGCCACCACCGCAAAGCCGCGACCGCTCTCACCGGCGCGGGCCGCTTCGATGGCAGCGTTGAGGGCTAGCAGGTTGGTCTGTTCGGCGATGCTGCGGATCACTTCCAGCACCGAGCCGATCTGCTCGCTGTTGACCGCCAACTCCTCGACTTCGGTCACCGCTTTGCTGACTTCGTCGGCCAGTTGGCTGATATCGCGGGTGCTGCGTTCGATGATCGACATACCGTCCTTCGCCGACTGGTCGGCTCCTTTCGCCGCATTGGCCGCGTTCGAGGCACTGTTGGCAACATCGTGGGCGGTGGCGCTCATTTCGTTGGACGCGGTGGCGACCTGGTCGATTTCGCGGAACTGCACCTGCATGCCTTCACTGGTCTGGCGGGCAATTTCCGAGGACTGATCAGCGGTGCCACGGGCTTCGGTGATGCTCTGCTTGATCTGGGCGATGGTCGGTTGCAGTTTGTCGAGGAAACGGTTGAACCAGTTCACCAGCTCGCCCAGTTCATCCTTCTTGGTGTAGTCCAGACGTTGAGTCAGATCGCCTTCGCCGCTGGCAATGTTTTTCAGCATCTGGGCGACGCTGTTGATCGGGCGGGTGACGCCCGAAGCGGTGAGCCAGATCAGCAGCAGGCCGATCACGCCGGCCACAACGGCCACCAACAGCGCCGTGATCATGCCGGTTGTGTGCGCCTCATCCAGCACTGCTTGCAGCTTGACCGCGTCGGCCAGCAACACTTGTTTGGGCAGATCAATGACCACGCCCCAGGCCCGGGAGTTGCCGATCGGATCGACCGGATACACCGCACGGATCAGGTCGCCCTGTTCGAGAATCTTCGGTGTGCCGCTGCCGATCAGTTGCAGCACGTCTTTGCCATCGGCACCGAGGGTGTCGATGATCGTCTTGCCGACCTTGGTGGCGTCGGCACTGTCGGCCCCCAGCACACCGCTGCCCGAGACAATCAGTATGTGCCCGGCGTTGTTGAACAAGTCACGCTGGGAGTCCACTGCGGCGGCCTGCAGGGCGTTGAGGGCGATGTCGACACCGACCACGCCGATGGCTTTGCCGTCGACGATCAAGGGCACGGAAATGGTCGTCATGAGCATTTCCTTGCCGCCGACAGTGTCGGCATAAGGGTCGAGCAGGCAGGTGCGCTTGTTGTCGCGAGGGCAGGTGTACCAACTGTTGTACGGCGTACCGCTGACACTCAGCGTGGTTTTGGTCATGTCTTCTTCGACCATGACCGTGTTCAGCGCCGAGCCGGCGGCGCGGCTCCAGTAACTGGCAAACCGTCCGGCTTCGTTGGATTGACGGGCGGCGTCATTGGCAAACTCGCCGTCCTTGCCGTCCAGCGCGTTGGGTTCGAATGCCAGCCAGATGCCGAGCACTTTGTCGTTGCGCTCGAAGGCCGTTTTCAGGCTCTGGTTCAACTCTTCACGCAGCGCGCCAGCCTCCAGCGAACGCTTGGCGGCCATCACGCGCATGTCCTTGATCTGGTCGGCCAGCGCCGTGATCACGGTCAGGCTTTCGCCGAAGGTTTTCTGCACCCGCACCGCTTGCTCGGCGGCTTTGGCTTGCAGCAGGTTCTCCACGCTGGCGGTGAGCATCTTGCTGCTGGAGTGGCTGACCAGTTTGTCGTTCTGGTTGGTCTGGTAAATGTTCATGCCGACGATCAGCGCGACCACACCGAGCAGGCACAAACCAGAGAGCAGGACGATTTTCAGGCGAATGGAAAGAGAGTCGAACATGGGCGTTCTCGCGAATGAATGAGCGGTTGGCCACGGCGGGAGTGACCCTGTTCGCCAAATCCATTCAGCGCCTTTCAATGCACATCGGCGCGAGGCGGGGGCGCATGAGGGCAGTGTCGACGAACGGTCATCGTTAAACGTTTGCGCAGGAGAATGTGCCGAAAAAAGGCTTGATTACAGGGAAGTTTCAGCGTGGTGACGGGGTGGTTTCCGGTCGCGACCAGATCCACAGGTTGCCCAGGCTCATCCCGGCAATGGCCAGATAGACCGGCCAGCCGTGATCGAGCAGCACCAGCATCAACGTCGCACACAGCAGCATGCTGATCGTGGCGCTGACCTTGGCCTTGCGCGCAATGATCTTGCCGTTGCGCCAATTGCTCAGGATCGGTCCGAACAGCCGATGGTTCTCCAGCCAGGCGCTCAGGCGCGGCGAACTGCGGGTCGCCGCCCAGGCCGCGAGCAGGATGAACTCGGTGGTCGGCAGGCCGGGCACGACGATGGCGATCAGGCCGATGCCGAGGCTGACATAGGCCAAGAGGCCGAACAGCAGGCGGGCGAGTTTGGAGGAGGCGGGTGGCGGCATGGGCTCAGCGCGTGGTTTATGAAGCTGGATCGGGATCTTACAGGCTTATGCAACTCCCAGAGGGGAAGTGTCAGGCCATTTCTGCTTCAGTCGCATAAGCCCGTTCCAGCAGCACGGTGAAGCGGTTAAAGGCGTCGATTGCGCCTTGCTCCACGTCGGCCTCTTGCTCTGCGGTGAACACCAATGAGTCGAGGGTTTTGACGAAACGCTTCCAGCCTTCGGCGCGTCCACCTTGCGGTTCACCCAAGTGACGGGCACCAAAGGTTTCGCTCAATTGCAGCGCCTCGGCGCGTTTGATCAAAAACGCCGCGCCGAGTTTGGAACCTTCGCAGACGAAGAGCCAGCCCAGGGCGCGGGCCTTGCTCGGATTTTTCAGCGCGCCGGCCACTGGGGCCGGCACGTCGGTGTGCAGATCCGCCAGGTCAGCCTTGGCCGCTTCGGCGCGGCACCGAGCCGGCAAGTCAGCCATGATCGCGGTCAGTTCGGCATCGTTGTACAGCTCAACCAGTTCCGACTGGAACAGGTACTGCGCAACGACAAAACGGGCGAAGTTGGCGCGGGTTTCGAACGGTGCGTGGGCTTTGACCAGCGCGTCGAGCTTGGTGTGCGGTGCGTGAGTGATCTGGTTCAGGCGTTGCGAACGCAGGGCTTTTCCCGAAGGGGTCATGAGTTGTCCTTGATAGAAGAGGCGCTTGATAACGAGACGAACGGGCCAGCGCTGGCGCGTAAAAAAAACTCACGGCGCGGTGCGTGTACACGCGCCGTGAGGTCGGCCGGGTCAGATGTCCCAGATCAGATTGATCGCGAAGTTGCGGCCCGGTTGGGTCAGTCGATCAAGGTTGGCCGGTTGCGTTACCGAGGCTTCGCCGACGCTGTCGTAACCGCGCACGTCATCCCACAGCCAGTATTTCTTGTCGGTCAGGTTGTAAATGCCGCCGCTGACGGTGACGTCGTTGGTGACTTTGTAGAACCCGGTCAGATCCAGAATGCCGAAGCCCGGCGACTTGAACTGGCTGCTGACGCCATCCGGCGATTTGAAGTTGCTGTCGTCGACACGATCCTTTTTCTTCACCACGGTCCAGCTCAGCAGGCCGCCGTAGTGGTCCTGGTCGTAACCCAGGCCGAACACGCCGGTCAGCGGGTTGACGCTGTTGAGCGGTTCGCCGTTGTCGTTGTTGCGACCATAGGCATAGGCAATCGAGCCTTGGGTGTACAGGCCTTGTGGGGCGCCAAACGAGTCCAGGTTCAGACGGCCTTTGACTTCCGCCCCCTTGATGGTCGCGTGCTTGATGTTGTTGCTCTGGAAGGTCAACGCGTCGTCGCCCGGCTTGACCGCGTCTTCATTAATGAAGTCGCGGTACTTGTTGTAGAACACCGCCACGTCGAACGAGCCGGATTCGAAATTGCCGCGCAGACCGGTTTCATAGCTTTTGCTTTTTTCCGGCTCAAGGCCCGGATTCGGCGCCACGGTGTAACCGGTGGTGTTGTTCTCGAAGCGACCGTACAGCGCTTTCGCGGTGGGTGTGCGCAAGCCCTCGGCGTACTGACCGTACCAGGTGTAGTGCTCGTTAAAGGCGTAGGTCAGGCCGAATTTGGGCGAGACCTTATGCCAGGTCTTGTTCTTGTCGCTGACCGTCCCCTGGCGATCGGCGTTTACGGTATTGAGGAATTGCTCGGTGATGTGCGGCTTGAGCTCGGTGTAGTCGTAGCGCAGGCCCGGCAGGAAGGTCCAGTCGTTCCAGCTAATCTGATCCTGAGCAAACACGCTGTAGGTGTTGATGGTCGGGTCCGGGAAGTCGCTGGCCTTCTTCAGTACGTCAGCGGCACTGGTCGCGCCGATTGCGCTGCAGCCACGCCCCACGGCCAGGCACTTGCCGTCGCCGCTGCGTGAGCCGGTGACTTTCTGTTGCTTGAGGGTGGTGCCGTAGGTCAGGACGTGATCGGTCTCACCGAGGGCGAAAGCCTTGTCCAGTTGCGCATCGAACACCCACTGCTTTTCCTCGTAGATCGTGTCGCGAGTACGCAGCACTTTGCGGGTCATCGGGTAGTAATACTCTTCGGTGCGCTGGTCAGTCTTGGCGATCTGGTGGTTCAGGCTCCACTTCACGTTGTCGACCAGCAGGCTGTCGAGGGCGAAGCTGTGTTCGATGCCGAAACGCTCGCGAGTGATCGTGTCGTTGCCGGTGCGCCACTGGTACATGCCGCCGGGCAGCAGGCTGTCGGGGATGGTCGGGGCGCCATTGAAGTACGGGCCGCCGTAGGCGCTTTTCTGATCGGTGTCGCGGTCGTCCTTGTACTTTTCGTAGGTCAGGCCCAAGCGCGAATCTTCGTTGTAGTTCCAGCCGATCTTGGCCAGTACGTTGCTTGCCTTGACGTCTTCCGGGTTGGCGGCGGTGCGCTCAAGGCCTGTGCCGTGGTTGCTGCCGTAGGCATCGGTTTGATGGCCGTCACGCT
This sequence comes from Pseudomonas sp. NPDC087614, assembly GCF_044743485.1. NCBI lineage: Bacteria > Pseudomonadati > Pseudomonadota > Gammaproteobacteria > Pseudomonadales > Pseudomonadaceae > Pseudomonas > Pseudomonas sp. NPDC087614. The sequence continues at coordinate 23,329 of NZ_JBIUWN010000022.1, forward strand.
GGCTGTAATGCAGCAAACCGTCGAACTGATCGGCACGGCCGGCTACGGTGGCGGACTTCAACCAGCTCTCATCGGCCGAGCTGTAACCGGTTTTAAGGCGGGCGCCGACGTCTTTGCCAGGCTTGATGATGTCGTCCGCATCGAGGGTGTAATAGCTGACCGCGCCGCCGATGGCGTTGCTGCCGTACAGCACCGAAGCCGGGCCACGGAGGATCTCGACGCGTTTGACGATTTCCGGGTCGACGTAGTTGCGTTGGGTCTTGGCGTACGGGCCGTTGAAGAACCCGTCCGGTACTTCGACACCGTCAACCTGAGTCAGGATGCGGTCGCCATCGATGCCGCGGATGTTGTAACCGCTGATGCCGCCACGCTGGCCGGCGCCGCCGACGGAGACGCCCGGCTCATAGCGCACCAGATCCTTGAGGGTGTTGACGTTGTTGTGATCCAGTTCTTCACGGGTGTGCACACTGACGGTGGCCGGCACGCTCTTGACCGATTGTTCCTGACGGGTGGCGCTGATGGTCACTTGATCCAGATTCAGTGCGCCGCTGGTACGGCGCATCTCCAGCACGACGTTGTTGTTGCTCAACGTGCGAAAGCTCAGGTTGGTCCCCACCAACAGGCGCTCCAGGGCTTTTTCCGGTGACAGCGAGCCACGCACGCCCGGCGACGACACGCCCTGAGCCAATTCTGCCGGCAGGCCGACTTGCCAACCCGTGACGGCGGTGAAGGCATTCAGTGCCGACACCAGCGGTTGCTGGCCAATCGAGAACGAGTAATCACCCATGTTGCGTGTCGGTTGCTCGGTGGCAGCCATGAGCGGTGCGGTGCCGGCCATGAGGATGGCCGCGGTCAGCAGCGACAACACGCGGGAAGGGGAAGCAGTCTGGCGGGTAAGGCGAGAGGACATCGATAGCGCTCCGTGTCGCACGAATCTTTATAGGTGCTGATTGGCGTCCGAAGATGCGAATCAATTGCATTGGCTATAACGAGACGAACGCGCTTTGGCTATCGAGTAAAAATAATTCTCATTTAGTTCAGGATCACCAGCGCCGGGAATTCCTGCAGGCGCGCCGAGGTGATGTGAGCGAGGGAACGCACCACGTCCAGTGGCTGGTCGAGGCGGTAATTGCCAGTCACGGCGACATCAGCCAACTGCTCGTTGGTGTTGATGATCCAGCCCGGATAGTAGCGGCGCAGTTCGGCCAGCACCTGATTCAGCGGACAGTTCTCGAACACCAGTCGGCCTTGCACCCAGGCCAGATCGGTCGATGCATCGAGTTTGGCCGGGCGGTCGAATCCGTTGGGGCCGATGCGAATACTTTCACCGGCAGACAAACGCACCCGGGCATCGTTATGCGTAGCGCGCAAATCGACATCGCCGCGTTGCACGTTGACCTGCGCTACGCCGTCCAGGTAACGCACGGCGAAGGCGGTGTCATGCACGCTGGCCTTGACCGGGCCTGCGTCGATTTCCAGCGGTTGCTTGCGGCTGCCGGCAACCTCGAAAAACGCCTCGCCCTGGAACAACCGCGCGACGCGCTGTTGATCGTTGATGGTGCTGGAGAATGCCGAATTGGTGTTGAGCAGGACTTTCGAGCCGTCCTCCAGTTGCAGACGCTGACGCTCGCCGACCACGGTCAGGTGATCGGCCTGGATGCGCAGGGGCACATTGCTGAAACTGAACAGACCGAGCAGCAATACCGCGGCGGTGGCCAGTGGTTTCCAGTGTGGACGCAGACGGCTGAGGACGCTGACTTTCGCAGGCGCCGCCGCCAGGGTTTGCGCGCACTGAGCGATCTGCGGGCCATCCCAGATCGCCTGGGCTTTGGCGAACGCCTCGGCATTCAACGGATCGGCCGCCAGCCAGGCATGAAATTGCCGGGTCTGTTCCTCGTCCGGGCTGCCGAGCACGATGAGCCAGTCCAGTGCCTGGTCCATTGCGTTTGCAGCGTCCCGCGCCGATTCCGGCGAAGGCGAGCGGTGGGTGTCCGTCACGGTGTTTCCTCGGCAGTGTCTGCGCACGGCTGTTTTTTTAGTGAAGCGTAAAAGTCGGGCAAGGGTAACAAAGCACAAAGCTCAGTGCAGTCGAACCTGGCGCTTACGGAAAGAGCCTACAGCCTCAGTCGCCATTCAAGCGTTCGGCGACACCGATGCAAATGGTCATGATCAGTTTCAATTCTTTTTGCACGGTGCTGAGCGACACCTTCAGTTCGTCGGCGATTTCCTGATAGCTGTGCCCGTGCAGACGGCTGAGGATGAAAATCTGCTGCTGACGGGGGCTCAATTGACTGAGACTCACGTTCAAGCGTTCGAGCAATTGTTCGGCGTGGGCGGCGTCTTCGGCGCTGCTGGCAGGGGCGGCGATGCTGTGCACGACGTCCTGCGGCACGTCATCGACCATGGTGCGCGAATGGATCTTGCGCGCACGCAAATGATCCAGCGCCAGATTGCGCGCGGTCTGGAAGACAAAGGGTTCGAGGTGGTCGATGGCCCGCTCGCTCAGCGCCCGCGTCACGCGCAGGTAGGTTTCCTGCAACAGGTCTTCAGCGGTGCTGTGATTGTTGACCATCCGTTCCAGCGTGCGCAGCAACGAAGTGCGCTGGGTGAGGAAGACATGGTTGAAGCGCGATTGACTCACGGGAGGACCTGATCCATTTGAGGCGAATGATAATGCTTATCATCCAGTCAAATGGTCAAGCCTTGATTTCAGATTGAAATCGCCAACCTGTGGGAGCGGGCTTGCTTGCGAAGGCGTCGTGTCAGGTGACTCATCGATCGATTGAACCACCGCTTTCGCGAGCAAGCCCGCTCCCACATGGGGAGTGCGGCTTACTCCGCGTTGCACAACGCCAGGCAGTTATCCAGCATGCGGTTGGAGAAGCCCCACTCGTTGTCATACCAGGCCAGCACCTTCAGCAGTTTGCCGCTGGATTTGGTGTGGTTGGCGTCGAAGATCGACGACAGCGGGTTGTGGTTGAAGTCGCTGGAAACCAGCGGCAAGGTGTTGTAGCCGAGAATTTTCGAATGCTGGCTGGCAGCCTTGAGCAGCGCGTTGACTTCCTCGGCGCTGGCTTCTTTCTTCAACTGCACGGTCAGGTCCACCAGCGACACATTGATCACCGGTACACGCACGGCCATGCCGGTCAGTTTGCCGGCCAGTTCCGGCAGCACCAGGCCCACCGCTTCAGCGGCGCCGGTTTTGCTCGGGATCATGTTCTGAGTGGCCGAGCGCGCGCGGTACGGGTCGGTGTGGTAGACGTCGGTCAGGTTCTGATCGTTGGTGTAGGCGTGAATGGTGGTCATCAGGCCGCTTTCGATCCCCAGCTCGCGGTGCAACACCTGCGCCACAGGCGCCAGGCAGTTGGTGGTGCACGAAGCGTTGGAGATGATCTGGTGCGACTGGCGCAGAATGTCGTGGTTCACACCATAGACCACGGTGGCGTCGGCGCCTTTGGCCGGGGCCGAGATGATGACTTTGCGCGCGCCGGCAGTAATATGCGCGGCGGCTTTGGCACGGTCGGTAAAGAGCCCGGTGCATTCGAACACCACGTCAATTTTTTCCGCCGCCCATGGCAGTTCGGCCGGGTTGCGAATGGCACTGACGGCAATGCGGTCGCCGTTGACGGTCAGGCTTTCGTTGTCATGCGCCACTTCGGCGTCGAACGTGCCATGAACGGTGTCGTATTTGAGCAGATGCGCGTTGATCGAGCTGTCGCCCAGATCGTTGATGGCGACGATCTGCAAATCCTGTCGGTAGCCTTGGGTATACAGTGCGCGCAGGACATTACGGCCGATGCGGCCAAAACCATTGATTGCGATTCGAAGAGTCATGAAACAGCGCCGCCGTCGTTTTGTTGTTGGAATTACAAGATTATTCGCATAAAAATAGAAAACAAGCCTTTTTAGTGGCAATATTTTGTTTTATCTACAACGAGTGACCTGAATCAACTGGTCCGAATGATCAAAAACACCGTCTGTCATTCCAACAACAACGGTGTTTGATCAGCATAGACAATCAGGTCGCCACATCCGTTAGCCTGGAGTTCTACACATGCATCCCCGCGTCCTTGAGGTCACCGAACGGCTTATCGCCCGCAGCCGCGCCACGCGTCAGGCTTACCTTGCACTGATTCACGGCGCCGCGACTGACGGGCCGATGCGCGGCAAGCTGCAATGCGCCAACTTCGCCCACGGCGTGGCCGGGTGCGGCAGCGAAGACAAGCACAGCCTGCGGATGATGAACTCGGCGAATATCGCCATTGTTTCTTCATATAACGACATGCTCTCGGCGCATCAGCCGTACGAAGTATTTCCGGAACAAATCAAAAATGCCCTGCGCGAAATCGGCTCGGTCGGCCAGTTTGCCGGCGGTACTCCGGCGATGTGCGACGGCGTGACCCAAGGCGAGCCGGGCATGGAGTTGAGCCTGCCGAGCCGCGAAGTGATCGCCATGTCCACGGCGGTGGCGTTGTCGCACAACATGTTCGACGGCGCGCTGATGCTCGGCATCTGCGACAAGATCGTGCCGGGCCTGATGATGGGCTCGCTGCGATTCGGCCACCTGCCGACGATCTTCGTCCCGGGCGGGCCGATGGTTTCGGGCATTTCCAACAAGGAAAAAGCCGACGTGCGCCAGAAGTACGCCGAAGGCAAGGCGACCCGCGAAGAGCTGCTGGAATCGGAAATGAAGTCCTACCACAGCCCGGGCACCTGCACCTTCTACGGCACGGCCAACACCAATCAGTTGCTGATGGAAGTCATGGGCCTGCACCTGCCGGGCGCCTCCTTCGTCAACCCGAACACACCGCTGCGCGACGCCCTGACCCGCGAAGCCGCGCATCAGGTCACGCGCCTGACCAAACAGAACGGCAACTTCATGCCGATCGGCGAAATCGTCGACGAAAAGTCGCTGGTCAACTCGATCGTCGCCCTGCACGCCACCGGCGGTTCGACCAACCACACCCTGCACATGCCGGCCATCGCCATGGCGGCGGGCATTCAATTGACCTGGCAAGACATGGCCGACCTCTCCGAAGTCGTGCCAACCCTCAGCCACGTCTATCCGAACGGCAAAGCCGACATCAACCACTTCCAGGCGGCGGGCGGCATGTCGTTCCTGATCCGTGAACTGCTCGAAGCCGGGCTGCTGCACGAAGACGTCAACACCGTGCTCGGCCATGGCTTGAGCCAGTACACCAAAGAGCCGTTCCTTGATAACGGCGAACTGGTCTGGCGCGAAGGCCCGAGCGAAAGCCTCGACGAAAATATTCTGCGTCCAGTGGCCCGTGCCTTCTCCTCGGAGGGCGGTCTGCGGGTGATGGAAGGCAACCTCGGACGCGGCGTGATGAAGGTGTCCGCCGTGGCGCTGGAAAACCAGATCGTCGAAGCACCGGCCATGGTGTTCCAGGATCAGCAGGACCTGGCCGACGCGTTCAAGGCCGGTTTGCTGGAGAAGGATTTTGTCGCGGTGATGCGCTTCCAGGGGCCGCGTTCCAACGGCATGCCGGAACTGCACAAGATGACGCCGTTCCTTGGCGTGCTGCAGGATCGTGGCTTCAAAGTCGCGCTGGTGACTGACGGGCGCATGTCCGGCGCCTCGGGGAAAATCCCGGCGGCGATTCACGTCAGTCCTGAAGCTTATGTCGGTGGGGCTTTGGCGCGGGTGCAAGAGGGCGATATCATCCGCGTCGATGGCGTCAAAGGTACTTTGGAACTCAAAGTGGACGCCGAAGAATTTGCCGCGCGCGAACCCGCCAAAGGCCTGTTGGGCAACAACATCGGCAGCGGTCGCGAACTGTTCGGCTTCATGCGTATGGCCTTCAGCTCGGCGGAGCAGGGCGCCAGCGCCTTCACTTCTGCCCTGGAGACGCTTAATTGAAACTGGCTTTGGTCGGTGACATCGGAGGCACCAACGCGCGGTTTGCGTTGTGGAAAAACCAGCAGCTGGCATCGGTTCAGGTGCTGGCCACAGCCGACCATGCCAGCCCGGAAGAGGCAATCAGCCTGTACCTGAGCGGCCTCGGTCTGGCGCCGGGTTCGATCGGTTCGGTGTGCCTGTCGGTGGCCGGCCCTGTCAGTGGCGATGAATTCAAGTTCACCAATAATCACTGGCGCCTTAGCCGCACGGCGTTCTGCAAGACCTTGCAGGTCGAGCAACTGCTGCTGATCAACGACTTCTCGGCGATGGCGTTGGGCATGACCCGATTGCAGCCCGGCGAATTCCGCGTGGTGTGCGAAGGCACGCCGGAGCCGTTGCGTCCGGCCGTGGTGATCGGCCCAGGCACAGGCCTTGGCGTCGGCACCTTGCTCGATCTCGGTGACGGTCGTTTTGCCGCGTTGCCGGGCGAGGGCGGTCACGTTGATCTGCCGTTGAGCAGCCTGCGTGAAACCCAGTTGTGGCAGCACATCCATAACGAGATCGGCCACGTCAGCGCGGAAACCGCATTGAGCGGCGGCGGCTTGCCTCGGGTTTACCGGGCGATCTGCGCGGTGGATGGGCATGAGCCAACACTCGATACGCCGGAAGCGATCACCGCTGCAGGATTGGCGGGTGACCCGATTGCCCTGCAAGTGCTGGAGCAATTCTGCTGCTGGCTCGGGCGTGTGGCCGGCAACAACGTGCTGACCACGGGCGCGCGCGGCGGGGTATTCATCGTTGGCGGCGTGATTCCACGCTTTGCCGATTTCTTTGTCCAAAGCGGTTTCGCCCACAGCTTTGCCGACAAGGGTTGCATGAGCGATTACTTCAAGGGCATTCCGGTGTGGCTGGTGACAGCGCCGTATTCCGGCCTTGTCGGTGCCGGTGTGGCCCTCGATCAATCGATTCGGGCCTGAAACACGGCCAGAAATGTGGGCGCGGGCTTGCTCCCACAATGGTTCTGTGGTGTTTGTACGTTCGATGCTTGAGGCATAATCCGCCCCAATTCCAACAACAAGGATGCCTTCGAAGTGAGCTCAGTCAACAAGTCGATTTTGTTGGTCGATGACGACCAGGAGATACGCGAGTTGCTGGACACCTACCTGACCCGCGCCGGGTTTCAGGTCCGGGCCACAGCCGATGGCGCCAGTTTTCGTCAGGCGCTCAACGAGGCGCCGAGCGATCTGGTGATCCTCGATGTCATGCTGCCCGATGAAGACGGTTTCAGCCTGTGCCGCTGGGTGCGTCAGCATCCGCGTCAGGCGCAGGTGCCGATCATCATGCTCACCGCCAGTTCCGACGAAGCCGATCGAGTGATCGGTCTGGAACTGGGCGCCGACGATTACCTTGGTAAACCGTTCAGCCCTCGTGAGCTGCAAGCACGGATCAAAGCCTTGCTGCGTCGTGCGCAATTCGGTCAGGAGCGCAGCGGCAGTGAAGTGCTGGCCTTCGATGAATGGCGGCTGGACATGGTCAGCCATCGGCTGTTCCACACTGACGGTGAGGAAGTGATTCTTTCCGGCGCCGATTTCGCCTTGCTCAAACTGTTCCTCGATCACCCGCAGGAAATCCTCGACCGCGACACCATCGGCAACGCCACCCGTGGCCGTGATCTGATGCCCCTCGATCGTATCGTCGACATGGCGGTCAGCCGTTTGCGCCAGCGCCTGCGCGATACGGAAAAACCGCCGCGACTGATCCGCACGGTGCGCGGCAGCGGCTACCAATTGGCAGCCAATGTGGTTGCCGGCAATGGTCACTGAGTCCCTGCGCAAGCTCGCAGCCAGAGCGCCGGTGCCGCGTTCGCTGTTGGGGCGTATGTTGTTGCTGACGCTTCTGGCGATGCTGTTCGCCCAGACGTTGTCGAGTGTGATCTGGGTATCGCAACTGCGTGCCACGCAACTGGAAGGCTTGGTCACCAGCGCCCGCAGCCTGGCGCATTCGATGACGGCCAGCGTCAGTTATTTCCGTTCGCTGCCGGTGGCGTATCGGCCGCTGGTGCTCGACCAGTTGCGCAGCATGGGCGGCACCCGTTTTGTCGTGACGCTCAACGACAAACCGCTGGGCATGGACGTGTTGCCGGTCACGCCGCGTAAAGCCGCCGTGATGAAAGCCGTGGATGAAGTGCTGCGTCAATCGCTGGGACAGGACACCGACATTTCCGTGAGTTTCGTCAGCCCCGAGGATCTGCGGATTTTCAACGCGGGGCTCAAACTCGATGAGTTGCCGCGCTCCTGGGCGCATTACGCGCTGACGCTGGAACCGGTCAATCCGCCCGTGCTGGTCACCCAGATTCAAATGGCGCCGGGCGAATGGCTGTACATCGCCTCCTTGTTGCCCGAGCCCTACACCAGTCTTGAAGAGCAAGGCCTGCCGTCGCAGCAGGTGTGGTTCATCGTCCTCACCAGCGGTTTTCTGCTGTTGTTCATCGGTTTGCTGGTGCATTGGCAAAGCCGACCGCTCAAGCGCCTGGCGCGGGCCGCGCGGGAGATGTCGCTGGGCGCCGATGTCGAACCGGTGGCCGAGGGCGGCGGCAGTGAAGTGGTCGAGGTGGGCCGTGCGTTCAACGCCATGCGCGAGCGCATCAGCCGTTATCTGACCGAACGCAGCCAGTTGTTCAGCGCGATTTCCCATGACCTGCGCACACCGATCACCCGCCTGCGCTTGCGCGTCGAGTTGCTGGAAGACGAACAGTTGCAAGCCAAGTTCGGTCGCGATCTCGACGAGCTGGAATTGCTGGTCAAAGGCGCATTGCAATGCGTGAAAGACACCGACATCCACGAGAACATCGAACCGGTGGATCTCAATCATGTGCTCGATTGTCTGGTGGAGCCGTATCTGGCACCGAACGGCAATGGCCGTGTGACCCAGAACGGACGAGCGCTGGCCGCATATCCGGGCAAACCGCTGGCGCTCAAGCGTTGCATCGGCAACCTGATCGACAACGCGTTGAAGTACGGACAGAACGCCCATCTGCACATCGATGACGACGAGCACGCGTTTGTCCTGCACGTCGACGATGAAGGGCCGGGCGTGCCGCAGCAGCGCCTGGAGCAGGTGTTCGAGCCGCACTTTCGCTTGGCGGGGCAGCAGCAGGGTTACGGATTGGGCTTGGGGATTGCGCGCAACATCGCCCATAGCCATGGCGGTGAGGTGACGTTGCAGAACTTGCGTGAGGGTGGATTGCGGGTGACGTTGCAATTGCCGCGCAGTGCCGACTAGATAGACCGCGTTATCGTTCTTCGCGAGCAAGCCCATTCAACATCGATATCCATGTCACAGGTTGGTGACAAAACCTGTCCCCTTCGTTACAAGCCTGCCCCGGCCCGTTGTTTAGACTGCCCGCCGTCATAACAACAAAAAAGGCCACCCATGGATCTCTTTCACCCAGGCTTCAGCAGTTGGCTGAACGCCCCTGCCCATCAGCAATGGCTCGCCGCCGAAGGCCTGCGCCTGCTGGATTTCGCCAAGGCGGCAAAACTGCCCGAAGGTTTTGGCAATCTCGACGAGCGCGGCCAGTTGCCTGCGAACGCCCAGGCCGAAACCATGAACACCGCACGCATGACCCACAGTTTCGCCATGGCCCACATTCAGGGCCTGCCAGGGTTCGCCGAGCTGGTCGATCACGGCATCGCGGCCCTGCGCGGGCCGTTGCGCGACGCGCTGCACGGTGGCTGGTTCGCGGTCGCCGAACACCGCGATGGCAACACGGGCAAGAACGCTTATCTGCACGCCTTCGTCGCCCTGGCGGCGAGTTCTGCGGTGGTCGCGCAGCGCCCCGGCGCGCAAGCTTTACTCGATGACGCGATCGACATCATCGACACGTATTTCTGGAGCGAAGAAGAAGGCGCCATGCGCGAATGCTTCAATCGCGACTGGAGCGAAGAAGAAGCCTATCGCGGCGCCAACAGCAACATGCACGCCACCGAAGCTTTCCTCGCGCTGGCCGACGTCACGGAAGATCCGCGCTGGCTGGTGCGCGCCCAGCGCATCGTTGAACGCGTGATCCACGGCCATGCTGGCGCCAATGGCTACATGGTCATCGAGCACTTTGACCGCGACTGGCAACCGCTGCGCGAGTACAACCAAGACAATCGTGCCGACGGTTTTCGCCCTTACGGCACCACTCCAGGCCACGGTTTTGAGTGGGCGCGGCTGCTGCTGCATCTTGAGGCCGCGCGGGTGCAGGCCGGTATGCTCACTCCCGGCTGGCTGGCGACCGACGCGCAGAAACTGTTCGAAAACAACTGCCGTCACGGTTGGGATGTCGATGGTGCGCCGGGCATTGTTTACACCCTCGACTGGGACAACAAAGCCGTGGTCCGCCATCGTCTGCACTGGACACATGCCGAAGCCAGCGCCGCGGCCAGTGCCTTGCTCAAACGCACGGGCGAGGCGCAGTACGAAACCTGGTATCGGCTGTTTTGGGATTTTTGTGAAAGCCATTTCATTGACCGCTGCAACGGCAGTTGGCACCACGAACTCGACTCACGGAACCGCCCAAGTGCCGATATCTGGCCGGGCAAACCCGATCTGTATCACGCCTGGCAAGCCGTACTGATCCCTCGTCTACCCTTGTCGCCGAGTATGGCGAGTGCGCTGGCGCAGTTGTCCCAGAGCGCTGCTAGGTGATCAGTCATGTAACCATGTCGTGACATTCGCGCGTCCCTTCGTTACCTGCGAAGCGAAACGTCCTGTTTAAACTCCTGTGCAGCGCAAGCACCAGACTTGCAACGCATAACAACAAGAAAGGTACATCTCAGATGAATGCGATTTCTCGCCTCGCTACTGTCATTTCTGTCGCCTCCCTGTTCCCGCTCGCAATTCTGCCCCTCAGTGTGTCCGCTGCCGAATCCAAAGGTTCGGTGGAAGTCGTGCATTGGTGGACGTCCGGTGGTGAAAAAGCCGCTGTTGATGTACTCAAGGCCCAAGTCGAAAAAGACGGTTTCACCTGGAAAGACGGCGCTGTCGCCGGTGGTGGCGGTGCGACTGCCATGACCGTACTGAAAAGCCGTGCTGTCGCTGGCAACCCTCCAGGCGTTGCCCAGATCAAAGGCCCGGACATCCAGGAATGGGCGTCGACCGGTCTGCTCGACACTGACGTGCTCAAGGACGTCGCCAAAGAAGAGAAGTGGGACAGCCTGCTCGACAAGAAAGTCTCCGATACCGTGAAGTACGACGGTGATTACGTGGCCGTTCCGGTGAACATTCACCGCGTCAACTGGCTGTGGATCAACCCGCAAGTCTTCAAGAAAGCCGGTATCACCAAGAACCCGACCACCCTCGAAGAATTCTACGCCGCCGGTGACAAGCTCAAGGCAGCCGGTTTCATTGCGCTGGCCCACGGCGGTCAGCCTTGGCAGGACAGCACCGTGTTCGAAGCCGTTGTGCTCTCGGTCATGGGTGTTGATGGTTACAAAAAAGCCCTGGTTGATCTGGACAACGCTGCGCTGACCGGCCCGGAAATGGTCAAGGCCCTGACTGAACTGAAGAAAGTCGCGACCTACATGGACGTCGACGGCAAAGGTCAGGACTGGAACCTGGAAGCGGCCAAGGTCATCAACGGCAAGGCCGGCATGCAGATCATGGGTGACTGGGCCAAGTCCGAGTGGACCGCCGCCAAGAAAGTCGCTGGCAAGGATTACGAGTGCGTAGCCTTCCCGGGCACCGACAAGGCGTTCACCTACAACATCGACTCCCTGGCGGTGTTCAAGCAGAAAGACGCCGGCACTGCCGCGGGTCAGAAGGACATTGCCAAAGTCGTGCTGGGTGAGAACTTCCAGAAGGTCTTCAGCATCAACAAAGGCTCGATCCCGGTGCGTAACGACATGTTGAACAACATGGAGAAGCTCGGTTTCGACTCCTGCGCACAAACTGCAGCCAAAGACTTCCTGGCAGACGCCAAGTCCGGCGGCTTGCAGCCGAGCATGGCGCACAACATGGCGACCACGCTGGCGGTGCAGGGTGCGTTCTTTGATGTCGTGACCAACTTCATCAACGACCCGAAAGCCGATCCGGCCGATACCGCCAAGAAACTCGGCGCAGCGATCAAGTCGGCCAAATAAGCGTCGTTAGCACAGGCCCCTCCTGTGGGAGCGGGCTTGCTCGCGAAGGCGTCGTGTCAGTTGCTCCATCCGTCGACTGACATACCGCCTTCGCGAGCAAGCCCGCTCTCACAAGGGATCTCACTGTAGTTTTTATTCCCTGTACTGGATTTCCCCATGAGTTCTGTTGCTGTGTTCAGCAAGGCCTCGCCGTTCGATGCATTGCAACGCTGGCTACCCAAACTGGTGCTGGCGCCGAGCATGTTCATCGTGCTGGTGGGCTTCTATGGCTACATCCTGTGGACGTTCGTGCTGTCGTTCACCACTTCGACGTTCCTGCCCAACTACAAGTGGGCCGGTCTGGCGCAATACGCGCGGTTGTTCGAGAACGACCGTTGGTGGGTCGCAAGCAAGAACCTCGCGGTGTTCGGTGGCATGTTCATCGGCATCACACTGGTGATCGGCGTGTTGCTGGCGGTGTTCCTCGACCAGCGTATTCGCCGCGAAGGTTTCATTCGCACCATTTACCTGTACCCGATGGCGCTCTCGATGATCGTCACCGGTACCGCGTGGAAATGGCTGCTCAACCCGGGCATGGGTCTGGACAAATTGTTGCGTGACTGGGGCTGGGAAGGCTTCCGTCTCGACTGGCTGATCGACCCGCATCGCGTGGTGTATTGCCTGGTGATCGCGGCGGTCTGGCAGGCCTCGGGCTTTATCATGGCGATGTTCCTCGCCGGCCTGCGTGGCGTTGATCAGTCGATCATTCGTGCTGCACAGATCGACGGCGCGAGCATGCCGACCATCTACTGGAAAGTGGTACTGCCAAGCCTGCGTCCGGTGTTCTTCAGTGCGGTGATGATTCTGGCGCACATCGCGATCAAGAGCTTCGACCTGGTTGCAGCGATGACGGCCGGTGGCCCGGGTTACTCCTCCGACCTGCCAGCGATGTTCATGTATTCCTTCACCTTCAGTCGCGGCCAGATGGGCATGGGCTCGGCCAGTGCGATTCTGATGCTCGGTGCGATTCTGGCGATCATCGTGCCTTACCTGTACTCCGAGCTGAGGACCAAGCGTCATGACTAGTCTCGCTGCCAAACCTGCGATCAGCCTGAGCCGCATCGCGATCTACGCGGTGCTGATCCTCGCCGTGTTCCTTTACCTGATTCCGCTGGTGGTCATGCTGTTGACCAGTTTCAAGACCCCGGAAGACATCAGCACCGGCAACCTGCTGAGCTGGCCGACCGTGGTCAGCGGTATTGGCTGGGTCAAGGCCTGGGCCACGGTTGATGGTTACTTCTGGAACTCGATCAAGATCACGGTTCCGGCCGTGATCATCTCTACGGCCATCGGTGCGTTGAACGGTTATGTCCTGTCGATGTGGCGCTTTCGCGGTTCGCAGTTGTTCTTCGGTCTGCTGCTGTTCGGCTGCTTCCTGCCGTTCCAGACCGTGCTGCTGCCGGCCTCGTTCACCCTCGGCAAGATGGGCCTGGCGAGCACCACCACCGGGCTGGTGTTCATCCACGTCGTTTACGGGCTGGCGTTCACCACGCTGTTCTTCCGTAACTACTACGTGAGCATTCCCGACGCGCTGGTCAAAGCTGCACGCCTTGATGGCGCAGGCTTCTTCACCATTTTTCGGCGGATCATTCTGCCGATGTCGACGCCGATCATCATGGTTTGCCTGATCTGGCAGTTCACGCAGATCTGGAACGACTTCCTGTTCGGTGTGGTGTTCTCCAGCGGTGATTCGCAACCGATCACGGTGGCGCTCAACAACCTGGTCAACACCAGCACCGGGGCCAAGGAATACAACGTGGACATGGCAGCGGCGATGATCGCCGGCCTGCCGACCCTGCTGGTCTATGTGGTCGCAGGCAAGTATTTCGAGCGCGGGCTGACGGCCGGCGCAGTCAAGGGGTAATCATGGCTACGCTCGAACTTCGTAACGTAAACAAGACCTATGGTGCCGGCCTGCCGGACACCTTGAAGAACATCGAACTGTCGATCAAGGACGGTGAGTTCCTGATCCTGGTCGGCCCGTCGGGCTGCGGCAAGTCGACCCTGATGAACTGCATCGCCGGCCTGGAAACCATCACCGGCGGCGCGATCATGATTGGCGACCAGGACGTCAGCGGCACGAACACGATGTAGACGCGCAGCCGCATGGTGGGCTACTGCTACTAGCACTAGCCCACCATGGCCGGGTGACAGAACATGGGGTTCGTTGTGATGG
>NZ_JBIUWN010000022.1:37538-68901 GCF_044743485.1 Pseudomonas sp. NPDC087614
GACGTCAGCGGCATGAGCCCCAAGGATCGCGACATCGCCATGGTGTTCCAGTCCTACGCGCTGTACCCGACCATGAGCGTGCGCGAGAACATCGAGTTCGGTCTGAAGATCCGCAAGATGGCGCAGTCGGCGATCGATGAAGAAGTCGCTCGCGTGGCCAAGCTGTTGCAGATCGAACACTTGCTCAACCGCAAGCCCGGTCAGCTTTCCGGTGGTCAGCAACAGCGTGTGGCGATGGGCCGTGCACTGGCGCGTCGGCCGAAGATCTATCTGTTCGACGAACCGCTGTCCAACCTCGACGCCAAGCTGCGCGTCGAGATGCGCACCGAAATGAAACTGATGCATCAGCGCCTGAAAACCACCACGGTTTACGTGACCCACGATCAGATCGAAGCGATGACGCTGGGCGACAAAGTGGCGGTGATGAAGGACGGCATCATCCAGCAGTTCGGTACGCCAAAAGAGATCTACAACGACCCGGCCAACCTGTTCGTGGCGAGCTTCATCGGTTCGCCGCCGATGAACTTCATCCCGCTGCGTTTGCAGCGCAAGGACGGTCGTCTGCTGGCACTGCTCGACAGTGGCCAGGCGCGTTGCGAGTTGCCGATGGGCATGCAGGACGCCGGTCTTGAAGATCGCGAAGTGATCCTCGGCCTGCGCCCGGAGCAGATTGTTCTGGCCAGCGACGAGGGCAATGGCCTGCCGAGCATTCGCGCCGAAGTGCAGGTGACCGAGCCGACCGGTCCCGACACGCTGGTATTCGTCAACCTCAACGACACCAAGGTCTGCTGCCGTCTGGCACCGGACGTGGCGCCGCAGGTGGGCGAGAACCTGACGCTGCAATTCGATCCGTCGAAAGTGCTGCTGTTCGATGCCAAGACTGGCGAGCGGTTGGGTGTTGCCGGTCAGGCGCAGTCCGAAGCGCGGTCTGCCAACGTGGCCCAGTTCAAAGGCCGCTGAAGAACAAAATGTGGGAGCACGCGGTGGATTGCCTGTAATCCATCGCACTTTATGTAAACCGCGTTAGATAAAAACAGTTAATAACAATAAAGACGAGGATGTAGGGATGAAAAAGAAACACGTCAATGCCCGGTTGATCTGCCAAGTGTCAGCAGCGGCAGCCTTGGTGCTGGCCGGCAATGCCATGGCCGCCGATGCGTTCAGCTCCGATTCCAAATGGATGACGGGCGACTGGGGTGGTGAGCGGACCAAGCTGATCGAGCAGGGTATCGACATCAAGGCCGATTACGTTGGGGAAGTCGGTGGCAACCTGCACGGTGGCTACAACGACGACAAGACCGGCCGCTACAGCGACCAGTTCGGTTTGGGCGTGGCACTGGATCTGCAAAAACTGTGGGGCTGGGACAACACTCAGGCCAAGATTCAACTGACCAACCGTAACGGTCAAAACATCTCCAACGACCGCGTGGGCGACCCGCGTGCCGGCACCTTGAGCTCGTCTCAAGAAGTTTACGGCCGTGGCCACATGGTGCGTCTGACCCAGTTGTGGATTCAGCACCAGTTCTTCGACAACAAGCTCGACGTCAAGGCCGGTTACTTCGGTGAAGGCGAAGACTTCAACACCTTCCCGTGCGAGTTCCAGAACCTGGCGTTCTGCGGCTCCCAGGTGGGTAACTGGGCGACCAACATCTGGTACAACTGGCCCGTCAGCCAAGCCGCGATCCGCGTGAAGTACAACATCAACGACGAGCTCTACGCGCAGATCGGTGCGTACAACCAGAACCCGTCGCAACTGGAACACGGCAACGGCTTCAAGCTCAGCGGCAGCGGCACCAAAGGTACTGTTCTGCCGGTCGAACTGGTCTGGTCGCCGAAGGTCAACAGCCTGCCGGGCGAATACCGCGTCGGTTACTACAAGAGCACCGCTGATGCCAGCGATGTCCGCGAAGACATCAACGGCAACGACGCTGCAACCACCGGTAACGCCTACCGCACCCACAGCAGCAAGCACGGCTACTGGTTCGTGGCGCAACAGCAACTCACCAGCCACAACGGTGACGCGACCCGCGGTCTGAACATCGCCGCCAACGCCACGTTCCACGACAAGGACACCAACTTCATCGACAACTATCAGTCGGTGATGTTTGTCTACAAAGGCCCGTTCGACGCGCGTCCAAAAGATGACATCGGTATTGGCGCTGCGCGTATTCACGTCAACGATGACGTGAAGAAAAACGCCGAACTGCTCAATGCATCCAACGGTGTTTCGGATTACGACAACCCGGTGTTCTCGCCGATTCGTGAAACCGAATACAACTACGAGATCAACTACGGCTTCCACGTCACTAACTGGCTGACCGTACGTCCTAACCTGCAATACATCACTCATCCAGGTGGAGTGGACGCAGTGGACAACGCTTTGGTCGCCGGTCTGAAAATTCAGTCGGTGTTCTAACGCGTCTGCGATAAGCTCCTCTCTATGTGCGCATATTTGCGGACAGCCAAGGCTGTCCGCTTTTTTTTGGGGGCAGGCGCACCCCTATGAAAGACGAGTTCAGGACCGTGGCCAATGCATGAGCATCCGCTGCAACGCTTTTTCAGATCCTTGCGCGAACAGCCGGTGTTCGCCTGGGAGCGCTATCAGATGCGCGACGTGTTGGTGATCGATCATCCGCTGTGTCAGGCGGTGTTCAGTCGTCAGGGCGCGCAGTTGCTGCATTTTCAGCCACGCGGGCAAAAGCCGTGGTTGTGGTGTGCGGCGAAATGGCCGCATGTCGGTGCCATTCGCGGTGGGGTGCCGGTGTGCTGGCCGTGGTACGGCCGCCATCCGAGCGAAAACGCGTGGCCGTCCCATGGCTGGGCGCGGCTGCTCGACTGGAAATTGCTCGACAGCAGCAGCGCCGAGGATGGCGTGCGCCTGCACTGGCAATTGCAACTGTGCGATTGGCAGGTCGATCTACACGCGCACTTGGGCGAGCGCATGGAGTTGCGTCTGAGTACCGAGCATCAGGACGACATGCCGTGTCAGTTGAGCCAGGCGTTGCACGCTTACTGGCGTATTGGTGATGTCGGTGAGATAGCGCTGTCCGGCCTCGAAGGCGCGCAGGGTTATGACCAGTTGAACCGTCAGGTTTGCCAGCAGGAAGGCGAGTTGCGGGTCGAGGGTGGCTGCCAGCGGGTGTTCCAGCACGACGGCGAGTTACAGCTCAAGGATCACGCCTGGCAGCGCGAGTTGTGCATTGACACCGGTGACACGGCGGACACGGTGGTCTGGCATCCAGGCTCGCGGCCGCTGTTGGGCGTGAGTTGGGATGAGATCTCGGAATTTGTTTGTGTTGAAGCGGCGACGGGCGGGACGGACAGCCTGCATCTGGCGCCGGGGGTTAAGGCGCATTTGAGTTTGCAGGCGTGGGCTGCGGCCTGAATTTGTGGTGAGTCGCCTGACGGCTTCGCGAGCAAACCCGCTCCCACATTGGACCTTCAATGAACACAGGATTTGTGTTCAAAACAGATCCCCTGTGGGAGCGGCTTGCTCGCGAAGAGGCCGGATCAATCAGCCGAGATTTTGGATCAGTTGAACTCGTCACCCACCGGATACCGGCTCGCATTCAAGCTCTCTTTGATCTTGCGCAGATGCGGCTGGAAATCCACCCCGCGACGCAAGGTCATACCGGTCGCCAGCACATCCAGCACGGTCAACTGAATGATCCGCGAGGTCATCGGCATGTAGATGTCGGTGTCTTCCGGCAGCGGAATGTTCAGGCTCAGCGTACTGGCCTTGGCCAGCGGCGAGTTCTCGGCGGTCAGACCCAGCACCGAGGCGCCGTTCTCCCGGGCAATGCGCGCCACTTCCACCAGTTCACGGGTGCGGCCGGTGTAGGAAATGATCACGAACAGTTCGCCGGTGTGAGCCACCGAAGCGATCATCCGCTGCATCAGCACATCGGCATGCGCCGTCACCGCCAGGTTGAACCGAAAGAACTTGTGCTGCGCATCCAGCGCCACTGGCGCTGACGCACCGAGGCCGAAGAAGTGGATTTGCCGCGCCTGAATCAACAGGTCGACGGCGCGGCTGATCAGGTTCGGGTCCAGCGCCTGGCAAGCGCTGTCCAGTGACGCAATGGCACTGCCGAAAATCTTCTGCGTATAGGCTTCGGGATTGTCATCGGCTTCCACCGCACGGCTGACATAGGCCGCGCCGCTGGCCAGGCTCTGGGCCAGTTGCAGCTTGAGTTCGGGGTAGCCGCTGACGCCGAACGAACGGCAGAAACGGTTGACCGTCGGCTCGCTCACCGACGCGGCCTGGGCGAGGGCGGCGATGCTGAAGCGGGTGGCCTGCTGCGGGTTGAGCAGGATCACCTCGGCGACTTTGCGTTCGGCCTTGTTCAGGTCTTCAAGGCGACTCTGGATCTGTTCCAGTAAATTTCGCACGCGGTCCATATGGAATTCCTAATTCACATGCGCAAAGGTGCGCCGGGCTATGCAAATTGGGCCTTTGATATGGCCCGTAACGGTGGCCTATCCTACTGATGGCTCCGACCGACCACCACTCGGAATCTGTATTCTGTGAAAATGTTGTGGTTATTACTACATTTTCCCTTGAGTGATGCCTTGAAAAAAGGTATTTGTAGCTTAACTTGATAAAAGAACAAACATCATGCCTTCGATTACGGTTGAACCGTGCACCTTTGCCTTGTTCGGCGCTCTTGGCGATCTGGCCCTGCGCAAGCTGTTTCCTGCCCTTTATCACCTCGATGGCGCCGACCTGTTGCACGAGGACACGCGCATTATCGCGCTGGCCCGTGAAGCCGGCTCCGAGCAGCAGCACATGGCGTTCATCGCCGATGAACTGCGCCGCTACGTCGGCAAGGAGTTGGACGAGGCCGTCGCCGAGCGCTTTCTGGCGCGCCTGACCTACCTGCACGTCGACTTTCTCAAGGCTGAAGATTATGTAGCGCTGGCCGAGCTGGCGGGCAGTTCGCAGCGCATGATTGCCTATTTCGCCACGCCGGCGGCGGTGTACGGCGCTATCTGCGAGAACCTGGCGAACGTCGGTCTGGCGCAAAACACCCGCGTGGTACTGGAAAAGCCGATTGGCTCCGATCTCGAATCCTCGCGCAAAGTGAACGATGCCGTGGCGCAGTTCTTCCCGGAGAACCGCACTTATCGTATCGACCACTACCTGGGCAAAGAGACCGTTCAAAACCTGATCGCCTTGCGTTTTGCCAACAGCCTGTTCGAAACCCAGTGGAACCAGAACTACATTTCCCATGTGGAAATCACGGTGGCCGAGAAGGTCGGCATCGAAGGCCGTTGGGGTTACTTCGACAAGGCCGGTCAGCTGCGCGACATGATCCAGAATCACCTGTTGCAACTGCTCTGCCTGATCGCCATGGATCCACCGGCCGATCTGTCCGCCGACAGCATCCGTGACGAAAAAGTAAAAGTGCTCAAGGCGCTCGCGCCGATCAGCCCGGAAGGCCTGACCACTCAAGTGGTGCGCGGCCAGTACATCGCCGGTCACAGTGAAGGCAAGTCCGTACCGGGCTACCTCGAAGAGCCGAATTCCAATACCCAGAGCGACACCGAAACCTTCGTCGCCCTGCGTGCCGACATCCGCAACTGGCGCTGGGCCGGCGTGCCGTTCTACCTGCGAACCGGCAAGCGCATGCCGCAAAAGCTGTCGCAGATCGTCATCCACTTCAAGGAACCCTCGCACTACATCTTCGCCCCCGAGCAGCGCTTGCAGATCAGCAACAAACTGATCATCCGCCTGCAACCGGACGAAGGCATTTCCTTGCGCGTGATGACCAAAGAGCAGGGCCTGGACAAAGGCATGCAACTGCGCAGCGGCCCGTTGCAACTGAATTTCTCCGACACCTGGCGTAGCGCGCGGATCCCCGATGCCTACGAGCGGCTGTTGCTGGAAGTGATGAACGGCAATCAGAACCTGTTTGTCCGTAAAGATGAAATCGAAGCCGCGTGGAAGTGGTGTGACCAGCTGATCGCCGGATGGAAAAAATCCGGTGACGCGCCCAAGCCGTACGCGGCCGGGTCGTGGGGGCCGATGAGCTCCATTGCATTGATCACGCGGGACGGGAGGTCGTGGTATGGCGATATCTGATGTGAAACTGCCCGAGGGCGTGAACGCCCATGAATTCAAGAGCCCGGCGACGCTGGCCGAAGGCTTGGCGCTTTACGTTGCCAAGCAACTGACCGATGCCATTGCTGCACGCGGCAACGCTGTGCTGGTGGTGTCCGGCGGTCGTAGCCCGGTGGCGTTTTTCCAGCACCTGGCCAAGCAGGCACTGGACTGGTCGAAGGTCGTCGTGACCCTCGCCGACGAACGCTGGGTGCCGGTCGAACACGCCGACAGCAATGCCGGTCTGCTCAAGCAGTACCTGCTCAAAGGCCCCGCCGCCAAGGCGCAATTTCTGAGCCTTTACAGCGCTGCGGCGAATGTCGAACAAGCCGCCGAGCAGGCTGACCGTCTGCTCGCCGAATTGCCGCCGATTGACGTGTTGGTGCTGGGCATGGGCGACGACGGTCATACCGCGTCGCTGTTTCCCGATAGCCCGAACCTCACTGAGGCGTTGCAGGTCGACGGCACCCGCCGTTGCTGGCCGATGCTGGCGCCCACCGTGCCGCATCAGCGTCTGAGCATGAGCCGGGCGTTGCTGGCGTCGGCGAAGCACAAGATTCTGTCGATTTCCGGTCAATCGAAACTGACCACCCTGAATGCCGCGCTGGCATCCGACGATGTCGCTGCCATGCCGGTTCGCGCGTTTCTGCAACCCACGTTAGAGATTTACTGGTGCCCATGAGCCAAGGAACAGCCGCTATGAAAAACCCATCCCCGACCGTTTCCATGGCGGACAAAGTTGCCCTGATCGACAGCCTCTGCGCCAAGGCGCGGATCCTGCCGGTGATCACCATCGCTCGTGAACAGGACGTGCTGCCACTGGCCGACGCCCTGGCCGCAGGTGGCCTCACCGCGCTGGAAGTGACCCTGCGTTCGCAGTTCGGTCTCAAGGCCATCCAGATCCTGCGCGAACAGCGTCCGGAACTGATGACCGGTGCCGGCACCGTGCTTGATCGCAACATGCTTGCGGCGGCCGAAGCGGCGGGTTCGCAATTCATCGTCACCCCAGGCATCACCCGCGACCTGCTGCAAGCCAGCGTCGACAGCCCGATTCCGCTGTTGCCGGGCATCAGCAATGCCTCCGGCATCATGGAAGGCTACGGTTTGGGCTATCGCCGCTTCAAGCTGTTCCCGGCTGAAGTGAGCGGTGGCGTGGCGGCAATCAAGGCCCTTGGCGGCCCGTTCGGTGAAGTGAAATTCTGCCCGACCGGCGGCGTGGGCCCTGCCAACATCAAGAGCTACATGGCGCTGAAAAACGTCATGTGTGTAGGCGGTAGCTGGATGCTGGATCCGGAGTGGATCAAGAACGGCGACTGGGCACGCATTCAGGAATGCACCGCCGAGGCATTGGCGCTGCTGGACTGATGCTTGTGGATTGACAGCTTTACCTGACACTTCGTTGTGTGTTCTACGGCTTTACGGTGCGCTTGGTCGGTGCACCGTTTTTTTTTGCCCTGAAAAAGTCGCAGATACATTGCTCGATACATAGTTACCGCACCGAGTTTTGCGCACGACGCTAATCTGCGCTCTTCTTATGGAAGAGAGCACCTGTCATGGATCGAGATCCCGCATCCCCATCACCGCAACCTGTATATCAATTGGCCCCCGAGCAAATCGCCGGGCCGTATTTTCGCAATCCCAAACTGTTGCGTCGCAACATCAGCGAAGGTGCTGAAGGCCTGCCGTTGATCCTGCGCCTGACCATTGTCGATGCAATGACTGGTGAGCCGGTCAGTGGCGCCCTCGTGGACATCTGGCATTGCAATGCGCGAGGGGCCTATTCGGGCTGGAGCCGGATCAATCCCGATCTCGAAGTCGAGGTTGAAGATATCGGCTCGATCCCGCGCACCGACGACCACACCTACCTGCGTGGCAGCCAGTTTTGCGATCAAAAGGGCAGGGTACGTTTCACGACGATCTATCCGGGATTCTATGCCGGTCGCACGCTGCACATTCATGTCGCGGTGCGTATGGTTGCCGGCAGTGAATACCTTGATGAGCGTTGTGTGGCGTGGGTGGGGCAGTTGTACTTTCCCGAGGTCGTTTCACGCTCGGTGCTCAATGCCAAAGCCTATCGGGGGCGGGCATCGTTGCCGCTGGACAACGGCCAGGACAGTATTTACGCCGGTATGGGCGGCGAAGCCTCGACCCTCGCTGTCTGGCCGATCGGTCGCGACTCCCACGAGGACGGCTATTTCGGCCACCTCACCCTCGGCATCGACACCTTTGCGGTGTCGACGCAGATCAGGCCCGAGGACTTCGACAAGTACACCGTATAGCCGCGTTAACGCAGCTCGTTGAGCGCACGGGTCAACAACTGCATGTCGGCAGATGTGGTGGTCAGCCCCGGCGTGATGCGAATGCACGGTCCACAGGCTGCGCCAGTGCGCACAACGGTAAACAGGTTGTAGTCGTTGAGCAGTCGCTCAGCCATCGCCTGTTGATCGTCGTGGCGGGTGAAACGCATAGAAGTGATCCCGCAAAACAGCCGTGGATCGTCCGGGGTCATGACTTCAATGCCCGGCAAGTGCCGCACGGCGCTGACCCAAAGATTGCGCAGGTAATTGAGGCGTGCACCTTTGGCCGGTGCGCCGCCGAGCGAACGGTGCTCCTCGAATACCAACGGGAGGCTCATCAGCGCTGGAATATTGGGCGTGCTGTAGGAAGTGCGGCTGCGGATATCGTTGACCGGATAGTGCATCTCGCCCATGTCCGGATCGATGTCGGCCAGGCGCTGCGGGGCGATATAGAGAAAGCCAAGGGTCAGGGGCGCGCCGATCCATTTGTGCAGGTTGTAGCCGGCGAACGCGATGCCCAATGCTTCCAGATCGAACTCGATCTGGCCCAGGGCATGGGCTCCGTCGAGGATGATGTCGACGCCGTGCTCCTTGGCCAGCGCGGCAATAGCCTGCACCGGCATCACCAGGCCGGTGCGATGGGTGACATGCGTCAACGCCATCAGCTTGAGTTTCGGGTGGCGGATGAACACCTCACGGTAGGCCTGCAGCAAACTGTCGAAACTCGCCGGGTGCGCGTGGGCAATCTCGATCACCTCTACACCGCGATGCTTTGCCAGCCAACGCATGGCGCCTTTTACCGTGTCGTATTCCAGGTCACAGATCAGCACTTGATCGCCCGGTTGCAGGCGGTTGTAGTTGCGGATCAGCGATTGCAGGCCTTCGGTGGCGTTTCGTGTGAAGGCAACGCTTTGCGCGCGTACGCCCATCAACTCGGCCAGTTGCGCGCGAATGTCGAGGTTGTCGTGCTGTTCGAAGCGTTGGCGCACATACACCGAGTTGCTGTTGTTGATCCGCTCGATGTTGCGCTGGTACTCCTCGATCACCGTGCGCGACATGCGCCCGAAGTAACCGTTTTCCAGGTTCACGGGGCCGGGTTGAGCGTCATAACGATCGGCGAACGTCTGCCAGAAGGCTTCGTCACGGGCGCGGCGGGTGTTGTCGGGCATGGTTGGCAAGCTCTGTAGAGGAGGGCGCGTCAGTGGCGCGGGGCAGGTTTGCCGTGTTTTGCGCGTAGCGGTTCGAGCAAGTCAGAGAGGCCGTTGTGGTCGATTTCCTGCATCAAGGCCAGCAAGCCACCGAGTTCACCGTGGGGGAAACCTTCGCGGGCGAACCAGTTGAGATAAGGCCCCGGCAGGTCGGCAATGATCCGGCCCTTGTATTTGCCAAAGGGCATTTCGCGGGTGATCAACAGTTCGAGTTTTTCGGGATTCATCAGTGAGATCGTCTGGCTTCAAATCAGAGTGGAAAATACAGGCATTCTGCATGCAGGCCAAATGACAGATCATGCAAATATCCTTGATGCAGATAGTTCACTTACATTTAAAGCATTGATATATAAAGATTTTTTTATTTATAGAAAACTGGCACGCACACTGCAATATCCCTTGCATCTTCAACCAACCGCAAGGAATTGAAAAAATGACTGACATGAATAAAGAAGCCATCTCTGTACTCAATGACCTGATTGAAACCAGCAAAGACGGTCAGGAAGGGTTCAAGACTTGCGCTGAAGACATCAAGCATCCTGAACTCAAAACGCTGTTCACCACCCGCTCTGCCGATTGCGCTACCGCCGCTGCGGAACTGCAAGCTGAAGTGCGCAAACTGGGCGGTGATCCGGAAACGTCCACCAGCGTCAGCGGTGACCTGCATCGCCGTTGGGTCGACGTCAAAGCGATGTTTACCGGCAAGGACGAAGAAGCTGTGCTTAACGAAGCCGAGCGCGGTGAAGACCATGCGCTGAAGGCTTATCGTGAAGCCATGGAGAAAATCAACAAGCACAATCTGGTCGGTATTCGCGACCTGGTTGAACGCCAGTACCATGGTGCGCAACGCAACCACGACCAGGTGAAAGCCCTGCGTAACCAGGCTCGCGCTCGTTCGTAAGCCACGCTGAAAAAACGGTGGGAGCGGGCTTGCTCTCGAATGCGGTGTGTCATGCAACGATGATGTTGCTGACACGACCTCTTCGCGAGCCAGCCCGCTCCCACTTTGTGTTGTGCAGCCAATCAGCCGATGCTGATCGCCGGCAAGGTTGGCAGGGTTACGGTCTGTTGTTTGCGCGGCGCCAGAATCTCAGCTTCGCCATCGACCACTAATTCATCACGCTGGTTGAACACGCGAGTGGCGATCCGCACGCGAAACTTCGGCAGCTTCTCAAGGATTTCCAGGCGCACGGTCAGTGTGTCGCCAATCTTTACCGGCTTCTGAAAACTCATCTGCTGACCGATATAAATAGTCCCCGGTCCAGGCAATTCGCAGGCAACGGCTGCACTGATCAGCGCACCGCTGAACATGCCGTGGGCGATGCGTTCCTTGAACATGCTGGCGGCGGCAAATTCGGCGTCCAGGTGTACCGGGTTGTGGTCGCCGGACATGGCGGCGAACAACTGAATGTCGCGCTCTTCGACAGTCTTGCTGTAGCTGGCAGTCTGGCCGACTTCGAGGGCTTCGTAAGGGGTGTTGGTAACCTGGGTCATCGGTCTGGGTTCCTGTGACGGATTA
This sequence comes from Pseudomonas sp. NPDC087614, assembly GCF_044743485.1. NCBI lineage: Bacteria > Pseudomonadati > Pseudomonadota > Gammaproteobacteria > Pseudomonadales > Pseudomonadaceae > Pseudomonas > Pseudomonas sp. NPDC087614. The sequence goes on from NZ_JBIUWN010000022.1 coordinate 48,666, forward strand.
AATGAATCCACAAAAAATTATTCGCTGCGATGAGGGCGCGGATGGCTCAGGGCCTGATTGATCCAGGTCAGCACATCGGCGATCACTTCGTCGCGATTGGTTTCGTTGAACAATTCGTGCCGCGCCTGCGGATAGATCTTCAGTTGCAGGTTGTGGCTGCCGGCCGTGCGCAAGGCATTGGCCAGATCTGTCAGACGCTTGCCTTCACTCACCGGATCACATTCGCCGCCGATCACCAGCAGCGGCAGGCCCGGGTCGATCTGGGCGAGAGTGGACGCTTTGCTGATTTGCTGCAAGCCGCCGAGCAAGTCGATCCACAGCTGATTGGTGCAGCGAAAGCCGCACAGCGGGTCGGCAGCGTACTTGTCGACTTCGGCCGGATCGCGGCTGAGCCAGTCGAACGGTGTGCGCACCGGTTTGAATTTTTTGTTGAACGAGCCGAACGACAACCACTCGATCAGCGCACTGCGACCCTTGGCGCCCTGACGCAGTTTTTCCAGGAGGGCGATCTGCCGCGCGGCGCCGTACAGCGCTACCGGTTGAAAGTTCGAGCCGCTGAGAATCGCCCCGTGCAGGCTGGCGCTGTGGTGCAGCAGGTAACCTTGGGCCAGGTAGCTGCCCATGCTGTGCCCGAGCAGAATGATCGGTACGCCGGGATGTTGCTGGCCGATGTACTGATTGAGGCTGGCCAGATCACCGACGACTTTGCACCAGCCATCGCTCTCTGCGAAATGCCCCAGGGTGCCGTTTTCGGCGGTTTTGCCATGTCCACGCAGGTCCGGGGCGTACACGCCGTAGCCCTGGGCGCAGAACCTTTCAGCCAGCCGTTGGTAGCGCCCGCTGTGCTCGGCCATGCCATGGGCCAGCAGGATCAACGCTTTCAGCGGAGTCTTGGGCAACCACAGATTGACGAAGAGGCGGCTGCGGTCACTCGCGTCCAGCCATAAAGTGTCGTGGATCATGGCGATTCCTTTGCTCAGAGTCGAAACAGTGTATAGCGCATTCGTTGTTCTTCGTCTGATCAGCCCACACGACGGCAGGAAGATTCATACGATCAATGACGGCTTTGCCCGTATTTGCCTGATTGGCCATAACTGCTAGTGTCCGTGAAGCTCCGCTTTTTGCTTTCTGCTTTCAAGGGATGAACGAGAAATGACAGAAACGCGGCCCCGGATCAGCTCAGGTAAAGAGGACAAGAACAATGCAACCTGATTTCTGGAATGACAAACGCCCGGCCGGCGTACCGCTGGACATCGACATGGGTGAATTCAAGTCGGTGATCGAGGTGTTTGAGCGTTCCTGCAAGAAGTTCGCCGATCGCCCGGCCTTCAGCAACATGGGCGTGACCTTGACCTACGCAGAACTTGAGCGCCAGAGCGCTGCCTTCGCAGGGTACCTGCAAGCGCATACCGATCTTGCGCCCGGGGACCGCATCGCGGTGCAGATGCCCAATGTCCTGCATTACCCGATTGCCGTGTTCGGCGCCTTGCGCGCCGGGCTGATCGTGGTCAACACCAACCCGCTGTACACCGCGCGGGAGATGCGCCATCAGTTCAAGGATTCCGGCGCTCGAGCGCTGGTGTACCTGAACATGTTCGGCCAGAAAGTTCAGGAAGTGCTGGCCGACACCGACATTCAATACCTGATCGAAGCGAAGATGGGCGACCTGATGCCCACAGCCAAAGGCTGGCTGGTCAACACCGTGGTCAGCAAAGTGAAGAAAATGGTGCCGGCGTATTCGCTGCCCCAGGCGATCTCCTTCAAAAGCGCATTGCGCATGGGGCGTGGGCTGGGCATCAAACCCCTGAAGGCCAGCCTCGACGACATCGCCGTGCTGCAATACACCGGCGGCACCACGGGGCTGGCCAAGGGTGCAATGCTGACCCACGGCAATCTGGTGGCGAACATGCAGCAGGTGCGGGCCTGTCTCGCGCAACTGGGCCCTGACGGGCAGCCACTGCTGCGCGAGGGCCAGGAAGTGATGGTCGCGCCGCTGCCGCTTTATCACATCTATGCTTTCACCGCGAATTGCATGTGCATGATGGTGTCAGGCAATCACAACGTGCTGATCACCAACCCGCGCGACATTGCCGGGTTTATCAAGGAACTGAAAAACTGGCGTTTCTCGGCGCTGCTGGGTTTGAACACATTGTTCGTTGCGCTGATGGAACACCCGGATTTCAAGACGCTGGATTTCTCCAGCCTTAAACTGACCAACTCCGGCGGCACCGCGCTGGTCAAAGCCACGGCCGAACGCTGGGAGCAGCTCACCGGTTGCCGCATCACCGAAGGTTACGGCCTGACCGAAACCTCGCCGGTGGCCTGTACCAACCCCTATGGCGACCAGTCGCGTCTGGGTACGGTTGGCCTGCCGGTACCGGGTACGTTGTTGAAAGTCATCAACGATGACGGCGTCGAACAGCCGATGGGCGAGCGTGGCGAGTTGTGCATCAAAGGCCCGCAAATCATGAAAGGCTACTGGCACAAACCTGAAGCCACCGCTGAAGTGCTGGATGCCGAGGGCTGGTTCAAATCCGGTGACATCGCGGTGATCGACCCGGACGGCTTTGTGCGCATCGTCGATCGCAAGAAGGACATGATCATCGTCTCCGGTTTCAACGTTTACCCGAACGAGATCGAAGATGTGGTCATGGCCCATCCGAAAGTCGCCAACTGCGCGGTGATCGGTGTACCGGACGAGCGTTCGGGCGAGGCGGTTAAGCTGTTTGTGGTGGCGCGCGAAAGCGGTGTAAGTCTTGAAGAGCTCAAGGCTTACTGCAAAGAGAATTTCACCGCCTACAAAGTGCCGAAACACATTGTCTTGCGTGAGTCGTTGCCGATGACGCCTGTAGGGAAAATTCTGCGACGTGAGTTGCGCGATATCGCCTGATCGATAAATAGCCGCGCTTTGCGCGGATCGCGGGCAAGCCACGCACCCACAGGTATCTATGCAGATCTTGTGGATGCAGGCTTGCCCGCGATGCTTTTTGGAGGAATACCCCCGAATTACGGGGCTTTCAGGGTGTTATAGGATTTTTGCTCTAAAATGACCGCTAGAGAGTCTTGAGTCATCAATGTGACTGTAGGGGCCGCTTTTGGCTCTAGTCGACCCTCGGCAAAGCTGCTACTCTCGGCGCGCTTTGTGACGTCTCGGCCTATCCAGAAGCCAGATTCACCAATACAAAACACACACCAATAATAATCGCATCAAATGCGGTGAAGAATTCGCGTTGCTGAGGAGTGGGCTTCCATGATCGAAGACTTTTGGAAGGATAAATACCCGGCTGGAATTGCTGCCGACATCAATCCAGACGAGTATCCGAACATTCAGGCAGTGTTGAAGCAATCCTGCCAACGCTTCGCCAACAAACCGGCTTTCAGCAACCTGGGCAAGACAATCACCTACGGTGAGTTGTACGAATTGTCCGGTGCGTTTGCCGCGTATCTGCAACAGCATACCGATTTGCAGCCCGGTGATCGAATCGCCGTGCAACTGCCCAACGTTCTGCAGTACCCGGTGGCTGTCTTCGGTGCCATCCGCGCCGGGCTGATTGTGGTCAACACCAACCCGCTGTACACCGCGCGGGAAATGGAACACCAGTTCAACGACTCCGGTGCCAAAGCGCTGGTGTGCCTGGCGAACATGGCGCACCTGGCTGAAGCCGTGGTGCCGAAAACCGGCGTCAAACACGTCATCGTCACTGAAGTCGCCGATCTGTTGCCACCGCTCAAGCGCCTGCTGATCAACAGCGTCATCAAGTACGTGAAGAAGATGGTTCCGGCTTATCACCTGCCTAAAGCCGTCAAGTTCAACGACGTGCTGAGCAAGGGGCAGGGCCAGCCAGTGGCTGAAGCCAACCCGGACAGCGGTGATGTTGCGGTGCTGCAATACACCGGCGGCACCACCGGCGTTGCCAAAGGCGCGATGCTGACTCATCGCAACCTCGTGGCCAACATGCTGCAATGCAAAGCGCTGATGGGCTCCAATCTTAATGAAGGTTGCGAAATCCTGATCACGCCGCTGCCGCTGTACCACATCTACGCGTTCACCTTTCATTGCATGGCGATGATGCTGATCGGCAACCACAACATCCTGATCAGCAACCCGCGTGACCTGCCGGCAATGGTCAAGGAACTGTCGAAGTGGAAGTTCAGTGGTTTCGTTGGCCTTAACACGCTGTTCGTGGCGCTGTGCAACAACGAAGGCTTCCGCAAGCTGGATTTCTCCGCGCTGAAAGTCACCCTGTCCGGCGGCATGGCCCTGCAACTGGCCGCCGCCGAGCGCTGGAAAGCCGTGACCGGCTGCGCCATCTGCGAAGGTTACGGCATGACCGAAACCAGCCCGGTGGCGACGGTCAACCCGATCCAGAACATTCAGATCGGCACCATCGGTATTCCGGTGCCATCGACGCTGTGTAAAGTCATCGACGATGCCGGTGTCGAGCAGCCACTGGGTGAAATCGGCGAACTGTGCATCAAGGGCCCGCAGGTGATGAAAGGCTACTGGCAGCGCCAGGACGCCACCGATGAAATGCTCGACAGCGACGGCTGGTTGAAGACCGGTGATATCGCGCTGATCCAGCCGGATGGCTACATGCGCATTGTCGATCGCAAGAAAGACATGATTCTGGTCTCCGGTTTCAACGTCTACCCGAACGAGTTGGAAGACGTGCTGGCGACTCTGCCGGGCGTGCTGCAGTGCGCGGCTATCGGCGTGCCGGACGAGAAATCGGGCGAGGCGATCAAGATCTTCATCGTTGCCAAGCCAGGCGTAACGCTGACCAAAGAGCAGGTAATGGAGCACATGCGCGCCAACGTCACCGGCTACAAGGTGCCGCGTTCAGTGGAGTTCCGCGATACGCTGCCAACCACCAACGTCGGCAAGATCCTGCGCCGCGAGTTGCGTGATGAAGAGCTGAAGAAGATCAAGGCGAAGAACGCCGCGTAAAGCAAAAAGCCCTGCAGATGCAGGGCTTTTTGCTTTTGGTCGGGAGAAATTCTGTGCCTGTGAGGCCGTTTTCGCGGTTACTGGCGAAATGGCGCGAAATTCACATTGGTTCCTGCCGGACGCATGTCCTGCAGATACGAATCCTTGTCCGCACTCAATTCCAGGCTCAGCGCCGCTTTGCGCTTGCCCTCGTTGCGAATCACCAGCCCTTCCAGCTTCTCGCGCAGGAACACCGTCGGCACTTTCAGGTGCAGCAGTTCGTCGGTGGCCGGCGTGTGCATCAGCAGGTGAATCCACTCGTACTGACCCACGGCCAGGCGCGTTACCGGCAGGTCGAACCACCAGATGTTGCGGTTGCGGTTCAGTTCGGCGAAGTGGCAGTTGTTGGTGCCGAGCACAGCGCCGCCCAGTTCCTGGTTTCGACGGGCAATGGCCTGCTTTTTATCGAGTTTCATAACATTCCTGCGGGGTCGGTTCCTGGCGCTTGGCGCCCATATGGAGCGCATTCTCAAGGCAACGCCGGCAAACATAAAGCCCAACCTGCATGCTGCGACGAAATGAACCCCTGAAAAAAATGAAACTTGGCGCAAACAGGGTCGGTCAATCCTTACGTAATGACTTTTCCTCGTTAATGCATCAAGGAGAAACACCATGAGTAGCACAGGCGATAAAGTAAAAGGCATGGCCAATGAAGCGGTCGGCAACGTCAAGCAAGGTGTGGGTAAAGCCACTGACAACACCAAACTGCAAGCCGAAGGCACCCTGCAAGAGAAAAAGGGCGAAGCCCAGCAAGCGGTCGGCAAAGCCAAAGACGCCATCAAGAAGGGCGTCGACAAGGCGTAATCGGGCCTTGAACGAAAGACACGAACGGCCATCCAAGGATGGCCGTTTTTGTATCCTCAACAGGCGCTGACCCACCGAGGCTCGCCAAGTAGGCTAACGTGATGTAAAAAACGGCCCCTGAGTCGCCACGACTTCAACCTGTAATGCGGCGAAAGGAGACGCGAATGATATTTCCGGACATGAAAGGTTTGCCCCTGCACCGGGTGATGGTACGCACCGTAACTGAATTCATCGACGACGAGATGTCGACGTACGCCTCGGCACTGGCCTACCAGATGCTGTTTTCGCTGTTCCCGTTCATTCTGTTCCTGATTGCGCTGATCGGTTTCCTGCACCTGCCGGACTTCTTTACCTGGCTGCGTCTGCAATCGGAACTGGTGCTGCCACCGCAGGCGCTGGAACAGGTCAACCCGGTGATTGATCAGTTACAGCAGTCCAAGGGGGGGCTGCTTTCGGTCGGTATCGTGATAGCCCTGTACACCGCATCTGCTGGCGTGCGCCTGATGATGAGCGCGATGAATGCCGCCTACGATGTGGTCGAAGGCCGGCCGGTCTGGAAGCGTTTTCCACTGTCGATTTTCTACACCGTCGGCATTGCCGGCATGTTGCTGGCCGCCGCCGCGCTGATGGTGCTCGGGCCGCAAGTGATGGGCTGGATCGCCGCGCAGGTTGGCCTGGAAGAAGTCATCGTCACCGTCTGGACCATCGCGCGCTGGCCGGTCATCGTGATTCTGATGATGGTTGCCGTGGCACTGATCTACTACGTGATGCCGGACGTCAAACAGGAATTCCGCTTCATCACTCCGGGTTCGGTATTGGCAGTCGTGGTGTGGATCATTGCCTCACTGGGCTTCGCGTTTTATGTGAAAACCTTCGCCAACTACAACGCAATGTATGGCAGCATCGGGGCGATCATCGTGCTGTTGCTGTACTTCTACATTTCCTCGGCGGTGCTGTTGCTCGGCGCGGAGATGAATGCGGTGATCGAACACATGTCCCACGAGGGCAAGGACTCGGGCGAGAAAGTCCCCGGCGAACTCGACGAACATCCCAAACAACATGTCTCGGGCCTGGGCCGCGATCATTCGCTCAAGCCGGACACTGACGAAGCCTGATCATGATCCGTGAAATCCTCAAAATGGGCGACGAGCGCCTGCTGCGCATCGCCCCGCCGGTACCGGCCGAAATGTTCGACAGCGCCGAGTTGTGGCAACTGATCGACGACATGTTCCAGACCATGGAAAGCGTCGGCGGCGTCGGCCTGGCTGCACCGCAGATCGGTATCGACCTGCAACTGGTGATCTTCGGTTTCGAGCACAGCGAACGGTACCCGGACGCTGAAGCGGTGCCACAGACGATCCTGATCAACCCGCTGATCACACCACTGAGCCCATTCACCGAAGAGGGCTTTGAAGGCTGTCTGTCGGTGCCGGGTTTGCGTGGCGCGGTGGATCGTTATCAGCAGATTCGTTATGAGGGCTTTGATCCGAAGGGCGAGCCGATCGTGCGTATCGCTTCAGGTTTCCACGCGCGAGTGGTGCAACACGAGTGCGATCATCTGATCGGTCGGCTGTACCCGTCGCGCATCACTGATTTCAGCAAGTTCGGCTTCACCGAGGTGATGTTCCCGGATCTCGATCCCGCCGCAGACGATTGATCCGAGTCCGGCACAATCGCCCCTATTGGATCTCTATTGATTCAGCCCCATCGCAATCATTGGCTTGCAGCGCGCATAGCGGCTCAACCGCTCAGCCATCGCCTGGGGCAGGGGCGGGTCGAAACTGAACCCGCGTCGCTCATAAAAACCACGCAAATCCGGATGGCAGAACAGCCACACGGGCTGCGTCATGTCCTCTAGCGCGGCGTCCATAAGCTTGGCCGCAATCCCCTGCTCACGACATCCGGGATCGACGAACAACCCGGTCAACCATTGGCCGCCCGACACTGGCCGTAAACACAACGCAGCGACAATCTCTCCCCGGCGTGCCACCCACAAATGCGCCTCGCGCACGGCTTTCATCGAGGATTGGTGGCGGCGGTAAAACTTGTTCATCAACGGCCAAAGAGACTCGTCGAGCAGGCTGTATTGGGTGTCAGGCATGGGTTCGGACTGTCGGTGGGCAAAGCGGCGATTATAAAAGAACGCGCGCGGCGGGATAGGTGTATACCTGATCTCACATCCCCTGTGAGTGGAGTACGCATCATGTCCAAAGGTATGGATTCAAAGAAAGCCGCGAAGAAGAAGCCGGCCAAGACCGCGATTGAAAAACGCGCCGAGAAAAAAGCGAAGAAAGTCGACATCTTCGGTCATTGATCACGCCTCTCCGGAGCCCGGTTCTCGGGCTCCTGGCTGAATTCGCAAGTGATCTGCAAAATTCATTCACCGCGGCTGCACAGAGGGGAGGATTCCCGTACCGGTCAACGCCATGTCCCGATCATTTCGACGCCGCCCACCCCGCGTGATGGCCTTCGACCCGCCGACCTATCCCTTCGCTGAACCGATTCTTGTGCAAAAAGTGCCAGATACTGGCCGACTAGTGGCCTTGCGCAAGGCTTTTCGCTGTCTATGCTGACACTTAACTAACCTTGTGGATCGTACGGGTTAGTCCGTGATTTCACGCTGCCAGAGTGCGCATTCCAAGGCACCGACACTGAACCAACAAGGAGCGTCATTTAAATGGAAGTTCTTCAACGCGTTAGGGCTGGCCCGCAGGCGGGCTATCAAGAGAAGGATGTCTTGATTAGAGCGTCGCTGCATGGACACTCCGATTGATCATCATTTATCACCTGACAACTTCCTCCCGTGGAGGAGTGCGTGTGCCTGTTCTGTGGAACGTAGTGATGGATCTTGAAAGACCTGAACTTTCATCAAATCAAAAGTCCGCGCGAAAGGTGATACAAACATGTTCAACCTACATCACAAGGCTGACCTGCAGGAAATCGAACGCTTCAGTTGTGCCCTGACCGAAGCCAGCGCCAAGTTGGACGCGATCAGCCGCTCGATGGCGATGATTGAGTTCAGCCCTGAAGGTATCGTTCTGGATGCCAACGAAAACTTCTGCAAGACCATGGGCTATGGCGCCGAGGAAGTGCGTGGCAAACATCATCGGATCTTTTGTGAAGAAGCGTTTTATCGCAGCGAAGAGTACGCCAGTTTGTGGCGCGACCTGGCCCGTGGTGAGCCGATCAGCGGCACTTTCCAACGCTTGAACAAGCGCGGCGAGGAAGTCTGGCTCGAAGCCAGTTACATGCCGGTGTATGGCCAGGACAAGCAAGTCAGAAGTGTGATCAAGGTGGCGGCGGACATTACCGCGCGGATCAACAAGGAGCATGAAGAGGAAAGCATGCTGGCGGCGATCGGTCGCTCCATGGCAGTGATCGAGTTCACCCCCGAGGGCAATGTGATTACCGCCAACGAAAATTTTCTCAAGACCATGCAGTACTCGCTCAGCGAAATCGTCGGCCATCACCACAGCCTGTTTTGCCATCGCGCCGAAGCCGAGTCTGCGCAATACAAGGCGTTCTGGGCTTCGCTCAATCGCGGCGAGTATCACTCGCACCGTTTCGAGCGCAAGAACAAATCCGGGCAAATGGTTTATCTGGAGGCCTCATACAACCCGTTGTTCGATGCCAAAGGGCGGCTGTACAAAGTGGTGAAGTTCGCCAGCGACATCACCCAACAGATGACCACCCTGCAGAACGCTGCGGAATCAGCCCACAGCACTTCCGTACAAAACGACGCCTGTGCGCAAAAAGGCTCCCAAGTCGTGCAGCAAACGGTGCAGATCATTCAGGACATTTCCCACGACCTCAACGAAGCTGCGGTGAGCATCGATGCGGTGAGCAAACAATCGGACATCATCGGCACCATCGTCCAGACCATTCGCGGCATCGCCGATCAGACCAACCTGCTGGCGCTCAATGCCGCCATTGAAGCGGCGAGGGCCGGCGAACATGGACGCGGTTTTGCCGTGGTCGCCGATGAAGTTCGAAGCCTTGCGGCACGCACCAGTCAGGCGACCCTGGAAATTGTCGACGTGGTGCGCAAAAACCACGACTTGTCGTTGAGCGCGGTGTCGAGCATGCAATCGAGCCTGAACCGAACGGGCCTTGGCGTCGAATTGGCCAATGAGGCGGGGGAGGTGATTCTGGAGATTCAGCAGGGCTCACGGCATGTGGTGGATGCGATCAGCCAGTTCAACGAGACGTTGCAGTTGAACTGACCATACCACCCCTGTGGGAGCGGGCTTGCTCGCTCCCACATCAGGTTTCATGCTGGCTTGAGCTCAGAGCGCAGCCAGAAACGTATTCGCCATCTTGTCACTGTCCTTGACGTCATTGACGTTTTCTTTCTCCGATTGCGCCAGTTGCATCTTGTCCTGCAAACGCTGGGCGATCTCTTTGCCGATGGCCAGTTGTTTCTCCGGCGGCATGTTCTTGATGTCGTCTTCGGTGATGCCCATGTCCTTGAGAATACTGTCGCGCAGACGCTGTTCAGGCGTCTTGCTCATGTAGTCCTTGAACTCGTCGGTGGCGGAACCGCTGGTTTTGGTTGCGTGCGAAGTGTCGGTGGTTTGCAGGCCGACGCGGGTCTTGGCGAAGGCTTCGTCGACGTTATCGCTCAGGCGTGCGGCAGCGCTGACTTGCTGAGTGGCAATCTGCGTGGCCGAAGCTTGCACCTTGGCGGTGGCTTCGCTGTTTTGCGTCTGCACCTGGTTTTGCAGCGCTTGCAGCATCGCGCCGTGCAGGCCGCCTTGCAGGCCGGCGGCCGCCGTGGCGGTCGCGTCTTCTGCCAGCCGCTTGGGCAGCGGCAGAATTTCCATTTGTTTGGCACTGACCAACATGATGAATTGACCTGTAGGTAATGACTGACCGCCATGCAGGAGCAATTACCATGCCCGATCAATAAAGCCTTTTACTTCATAGGGTTGTTTGATTCAGTCGATTGAAAAAGCGGTCATCCCTTGCCGGTTGGCGGCAGTGGATCACCGCAATCTGTCAGCGTCGGGCAATGTGCTCCAGCGTCAGATTCCGGCAGCGCCGAGGCCGGCAAACCAAACACCCGGTCAAACAACCAGTTGAACGCAAACGTGTAGCACGGGATGAAGATGATCAGCGCCAGATCCAGTAGAAACGCCTGCATCAGGCTGATGTTCATCCACCACGCGATCAACGGAATCAGAAACACGATCAACGTCAGTTGAAAACCAACGGCATGGACGATGCGTCGCTTGACCGTGCGGGTGCGTGATGGCTGACGGCTTTCCCAGTGTTCGAACATCGAGGTGTAGATGAAATTCCAGGTCACGGCGATGGTGGTGATGATCACGGCCAGCGGCCCGGTGCTGCCCGGCGAGGTGCCGGACAACAGCGCCAGACCGAGGGCGGAGAAGGTCATGCCGATCACTTCGTAAAGCGACACATAGACCAGTTTGCGTTTGACGCCTTGCATGGAGTTGCCTCTTTCTTGCCACTTGTTGGCCAGCGGGGCTGGCGAAGGCGGCGAAAGATAGCTTCAATAGGGCTGACAGAAAAAGTCAGCAGCTTTCAGTTCTATTGATAGGTAAGCCAAGTTGAATTTCAACAGTGACAGCATCGAACTGTTCCTTGCCGTGATCGAACGCGGTTCGTTTTCCGCCGCCGCTCGGGCCTTGGGCAAAGTCCCGTCGGCGGTGAGCATGGGCATTGGCAACCTTGAAGCCGAACTCGGCTATTCGTTGTTTGACCGCCGTCATCGCGAACCGCAACCGACGGCAATGGCCCTGTCGCTGGTGCCCCATGCACGGCTTATTGCCGAACAGCTCAAACAACTGCAAGTGCACGCGGTGGAGTTGTCCTTGGGGCTGGAGAGCAAACTGTCGATTGGCGTGGCGGCGGACATCGATCGCCATCGTTTGCTGTCGGCGATAGGGGTAATTGCCGAGCGTCACCCGCTGCTCGACATCGAAGTGCTGACCGCGCCCCAGGATGACGTGCTGGCGATGCTCCACAGTGGCCGCGTCAATGTGTGTATCGCATTCGCCGGGCTGAGTGTGAACGTGCTGGAGCGCTTTCAGTTTGTTGGCAGTGAACGCATGATCGCCACACTGGCGGCGAACAGCCCGTTGTTGCAGGGGCAGGATCTGTTCCTGGAGGATTTGGTGCAGGTGCGCCAGATCGTTGTGGCCAGTCGTGACTTGCCGATCAGCGAGACACGACCGTTGGTGGCGCAATCGTATTGGCGCACCGACAACCTTGAGACGGCAATGGAGATGGTCGAGGCAGGATTGGGATGGGGCAATTTTCCGTTGTCGGTGGTGCAGTCGCGGCTGGACTCGGGGCGCTTGAAACGGCTGAACTTTCGCAACATCGAAAACGGTCTGGTGCTGCCGGTGCATGCGGTGTGGCTCAAGAGCCAACCGCTGCAGAAGGGTGCATTGGCACTGGTTGAGCGCCTCGGTCACTAGAGTGTTGCGCCAATCCAGTGTGGGAGCGGTGTTATGTGCTTTCGCGGATTTTCAGTTCGAAGCCCATGTCCTCGACTGGACGCGCCACGCTGTTACCCGCCATCAACGTCAGCATCTGTTCCGCCGCCCGCCGGCCAATCGCTTCACGCGGGGTATTGATGCTGCTCAGGCGCGGCACCATGTGCTCGGACATCGGCAAGTCGTTGAAGCCCAGAATCGCCACTTGCTCGGGAATCCTGATGCCATTGCGTAGCGCCTCAAGCAAAGCGCCCTGCGCCAGGTCGTCGTTACCGAAGAAGATCGCATCGACATCCGGGTGCGCTGCCAGCAATTGCACAAACAACTCGCCGCCCAACCCCACGGACGACGCACGGGGGGTCAGCACTTCCAGATCCGGGTCGTACCTCCCGGCCTTCTGCAAGGCTTTGCGGAAACCTTCACCGCGCAACAAGGTGCGCTGATCGAGTTGCGCGCCGATGTAAGCCAGACGCTTGCGCCCACGGGACAACAAATGTTTGGCCGCCGTCTCGCCCGCGCTGAGCTGGGAGAACCCGACGCAATTCACCCCGGCGGCGCTGTCCAGTTCCATCATGTACACGCAGGGAATGTTGCTGGCTTCGATCATCCGCCGTGAACTTTCAGTGCGATCAAACCCGGTCAGCAGCAAACCGCGTGGCCGATAAGCCATGTAGTTGCGCAGCAGGTTCTCTTCTTCATCACGGGAATAGTGGAAGTTGCCGATCAGCACTTCGAAGCCCTTGGGCGTCAGCACCCGATGAATGGCTTCCAGCGTATCGATGAACAGCAGGTTGGACAGCGACGGCACCAGCACCACCACTGAATGGCTCTGGGCCGAGGCCAGTGCACGGGCGGCGGGGTTGACGACGTAGTTGAGTTCGAGCGCGGCTTTCTGGACTTTTTCGACCAGTTCGGTGGCCACGGTGCTGACCCCACGCAACGCGCGGGAGGCGGTAATCGGGCTCACGCCGGCCAGGCGGGCAACTTCATTGAGGGTGGGACGGCCGGTGGTGCGGGTATTTTTATCGTTTTTAGGGGTGGTCATCGGGCGGCTTGCCAAACAAAAATCAAGGCACTAAGGTAGCGCTGTCCTGATGCAGCTGCAAATGCGTGAGCGAGATCCTGCCTGATCCTCGCTTTTTGGTATCGGGAACAAACCTGCTGCAACCCAAAAAAACGACAAGAAGGCGTCGGCAACTTCTGCCTGTGCACTAGAGTCATAGCTAGCAAAGGTAGCGCTGTCTGCGCGCTGAGGTGTTATATGAGTCATCCCATCACCGCCCTGGTCATCAAGGGCGGTGCCGGTTGCGCCACGACGTGCGTCAGCGAGGCCCTGTGCCAAATCAGCGGCGCCACTGCCATTGAAGGCGATACTTTTCATCCGGCCGCCAACATCGAAAAGATGAGCGCGGGGATCCCCCTGAACGACGAAGACCGCGCCGGCTGGCTCGACAGCCTGTGCGATGAACTGCGTCGCGTCGATGCACAAGGCCAGCGCCCGGTGCTGACCTGTTCGGCGCTTAAACACAGTTACCGCGAAGTGCTGCGCAGTGCCTTGCCGGGCCTGGGTTTCGTGTTTCTTGAACTGACCCCTGAAGTCGCCGCCGAGCGTGTCTCCCACCGCCCGGGCCACTTCATGCCGGCCACGTTGATCGAAAGCCAGTTCGCCACCCTCCAATCGCCGGTCGGCGAGCCGTTGACCCTGGCGTTGAATGCTTCGATCCACAGCGTTGAAGAACTGGCCGAACAGGCTCACATCTGGTGGCAGGCCCACGGTCTGAAACCGGCGGTATGAGTGTGTTCAAGCAGATAGCGCTGTCCTCACGACTTCTGATCAACCCGCTTTAATAACAACAACAACCAGGAGACACCCCTAATGTTTGGCATGTCCCACGACTCGTTCCTGCTGCTCGATGCAGTGGTCACGGTAATCGGCCTGATTATCCTGATCACCAAGTTCAAAATTCACCCGTTCATTTCCCTGACCATCGCCGCCGCCTTCCTCGGCCTGACCTCCGGCATGCCGATCGGCACCATCATCAAGGCGTTCCAGGACGGTTTCGGTGGCGTGCTCGGTTTTGTCGGCATCATCCTCGCGCTGGGCACCATGCTCGGCAAAATGATGGCCGAGTCGGGCGGGGCGGATCAGATCGCCCAGACCCTGATTCGCGCGTTCGGCAAGGACAAGGTTCAGTGGGCCATGATGTTTGCCGCGTTCCTGGTGGGCATCCCGCTGTTCTTCGAAATCGGCTTCGTGCTGCTGATTCCGCTGGTGTTCATCGTTGCCCGTCGTACCGGCGTGTCGATCATCAAGATCGGCATTCCTTTGCTCGCCGGCCTTTCCGCCGTGCACGGTCTGGTGCCACCGCACCCCGGCCCGCTGCTGGCCATCGGCGTGTTCGGCGCTGACATCGGCAAGACCATTCTTTACGGTCTGATCGTCGCGCTGCCGACGGCAATCATTGCCGGCCCGATCTTCGGTACGTTCATCGCCAAGCACATTCCGGGTCACCCGAATCAGGAACTGGTCGATCAACTGGCCCGTGAAACCGATTCGACCAAGCTGCCGAGCTTCAGCATCACCCTGATCACCGTGCTGTTGCCGGTGTTCCTGATGCTGCTCAAAACCTTCGCAGACGTGGCGCTGCCGGACGGCCATTTCTTCCGTACCTGGATGGACATGATCGGCCACCCGATCTCGGCGTTGCTGCTGGCGTTGCTGCTGTCGCTGTACACCTTCGGTCACAAGCAAGGCATCGGCTCCCAGCAGATTCTCAAATGGCTGGATTCGAGCCTGGCACCCACGGCTGCGATCATCCTGATCATTGGTGCCGGCGGTGGCTTCAAGCAGATGCTGGTCACCAGCGGTGTGGGTGATGTGATCGGTCACATGGCAGTCAGCGCACAGATCTCGCCGATCCTGCTGGCGTGGCTGGTGGCGGCGGTGATTCGTGTCGCTACCGGTTCGGCTACCGTGGCGACCATCACCGGTGCAGGCATCGTGGTGCCAGTGGTCGGGATGATCCCTGGCGTTAACCGTGAACTGCTGGTGCTTGCCACCGGTGCCGGTTCGTTGATCCTGTCCCACGTCAATGACGCCGGTTTCTGGCTGGTGAAGCAATACTTCAACATGACCGTGGCCGAGACATTCAAGACCTGGACGGCGATGGAAACCATCCTCTCCATCGTCGCGTTGGGCTTTATCCTGCTGTTGTCGCTGTTCGTTTAAGCGATATCGTCAGGCACAAAAAAACCGCAGCGATGCGGTTTTTTTGTGGGCGGATTTTATGGTTCACCCAAAACCAGTGTGGGAGCGGGAAATGTGTCAGGCGCCGGTTTTCGGGACCAAACCATCGGCTCTGAACATCCCGCGAATCCCGCGTACAGCCTGACGAATCCGGTCCTGGTTTTCGATCAGTGCAAAGCGCACATGGTCATCGCCGTACTCACCAAACCCGACCCCAGGCGAGACACAAACCTTGGCCTCGGCCAGCAGCTTCTTGGCGAATTCCAGCGAACCCAGATGTGCATAAGCCTGGGGAATCTTCGCCCAGACATACATCGAAGCTTTCGGGTTCTCGACCATCCAGCCCAGTTCATGCAGGCCCTTGACCAGCACATTACGCCGCTGACGATATTGCTCGGCAATGTCGAGCACGCACTGTTGATCGCCTTCCAGCGCCGCAATCGCGGCCACTTGCAGCGGCGTGAAGGTGCCGTAGTCGTGGTAGCTCTTGATCCGCGCCAAGGCGTTGACCAGTTCCGGGTTACCGACCATGAAACCGATACGCCAACCGGCCATGTTGTAGCTCTTGGACAGGGTGAAAAACTCCACCGCGATGTCCTTGGCGCCCGGCACCTGCATGATCGACGGCGCTTTCCAGCCGTCGTAGACGATATCGGCGTAAGCCAGATCGTGGATCACCAACACGTCGTACTGCTTGGCGAGGGCGATGACTCGCTCGAAGAAGTCCAGCTCCACGCACTGCGCGGTGGGGTTGGACGGAAAGCCGAGGATCATCATCTTCGGCTTCGGGATCGAGCCGCGAATGGCCCGTTCCAGTTCGGCGAAGAAGTCCACACCGGGCACCAGCGGCACCGAACGCACCTGGGCGCCGGCAATCACCGCGCCGTAGATGTGAATCGGGTAGCTCGGGTTCGGCACCAGCACCGTGTCGCCCTGATCCAGTGTGGCCAGCATCAAATGCGCCAAGCCTTCCTTGGAGCCGATGGTGACGATGGCTTCGCTTTCCGGGTCGATATCGACCTCGTAGCGTTGCTTGTACCAGTTGGAAATCGCCCGGCGCAGGCGCGGAATGCCCTTGGACGTGGAGTAACCGTGGGTGTCGTCACGCTGGGCGACTTGCACAAGTTTTTCGACAATGTGCGGCGGCGTGGCGCCGTCGGGGTTGCCCATGCTCAAGTCGATGATGTCTTCACCACGACGCCGCGCGGCCATCTTCAGCTCGGCGGTGATGTTGAAAACGTAAGGGGGGAGTCGATCAATGCGCGCAAAGCGGCGCGGCGAACCTTGTTCAGCCATTGTTGCCTCGGATAACGTAAGCGCCCGGAACCGTCCGAGCGACGCGGGTCACTGCGGTGACCTGTGGCGGAAGATAAGGTCAGTGATGGCATACTGTCCAGCGCGTTTTTTAACAATTTTTGCCCAAGGAAAATGGTTGATGGAATTCACCAGCGGCTTCTTGCTGAGTCTTTCGCTGTGCCTGGACATCGGCGTGGCCAACATCGCCATGATCACCCTGGCGATGCAGCGCGGATACTTTCAGGGCTTCGCACTGGGCCTGGGCACCTGCGTCGGCGACCTGGTTTATGCGGTGCTGGCACTGGCCGGAATGACCGTGCTGCTGCAATACGAAACCGTGCGTTGGGTCCTGTGGATCGGCGGTTCGGCGCTGTTGATCTACTTTGCGGCGAAGATGATTTATTCGGCAATTCACCACGAAGCGCTGCTCGCGCAAACCGCTGAAGTGGGGCACAACTCCCATCGCAAGGAATTCTTCCGCGGGATCTTTCTGGCCATGTCGTCGCCGAGCGCGATTCTCTGGTTTGCGGCGGTGGGCGGCACGCTGATCGCCCGTTCCGGTGGCGGTGGCCCGCTGAGTTCGGCGCTGTTTCTCGCCGGGTTCCTCTGCGCCGGGCTGCTGTGGTCGGCCGGTTTGTGCTTCGCTGCAAGCCACGGTGGCAAGCTGCTCGGCGACAAATTGCTGCGCTACTCATACATGGCATCTGCAGCGATCTTCTGCTATTTCGCGGTATACGTGATCGTATCGGGCTATAACGAGTTTGTCGGTTCGGGCGCCGTCGAGCAGTTGCACGCGCTGTAACCGTGCGAATCGGTTTGGGCTTCCTATACTCACCAGCCGAACCCCTATTTTGTTCCGGAGTCGAATCATGGATGAGCAAACACGCGTCGAAGTGGCGCAACCGCGCTTCGAAAATGGACACTTTCTGCTGATTGCCGGACTGGGCGGACGGTTTACTCAGGACACCACCGAGGGCATCCCGCAGCTTTGGGAAAAATTCATCCCGCACTTGGGCGAAATTCCGGGCCAGAAAAATGAAGTGACCTACGGCATCTGCTGCAATCCTGATGGCCAGGGTGGTTTTGAGTACATTGCCGGCGTTGAGATCAGCAAGCTTGACGATCTGCCGGAGCAATATCGCTGGGTCGAGATTCAGCCCCAGCAATATGCCGTGTTCGAGCACAAAGGCTCACTGGATCAGTTGCCCGCGACCTTTCAATACATCTGGAAAACCTGGCTGCCACAATCGGGGCGCGAAGCCGCCGATGCGCCGGAATTCGAGCGATACAGCGAAGATTTCAACCCCAGGATCAATGCGGGCACGCTGGAAATCTGGCTGCCGCTCAAGGCCTGATATCAATGCACGAGGCCGTTCACTGACCGGCCTCGGTGTTTGTGCTTTATGCTTGGCAGCCTTGTTTCCACTGATTTCGAGCTGCCATGAACACCCTTATCCGTAACGTCACTGCCGCCGACCTGGATTGCTGCTACGCCATCGAAACCGTTGCCTACGAAGGCGACGAAGCCGCCACCCGCGAGAAGATCGCCACCCGCATCGCCACCTGGCCGGAGGGCTTCATCGTCGCCGAGGTGGGCGGGGTCGTCGCAGGCTTCGTCAACGCGGGTGCGGCGTTTGATGTGCAGATGTCCGATGAGGCGTTCAAGGAACTGATCGGCCACGATCCGGCGGGGCCGAACGTGGTGATCATGTCGGTGGTGGTGCACCCGGATTATCAGGGCCAGGGCCTGGCCAAGCGCCTGATGGCCGAGTTCATCGAACGCATGCGCGGGATGGACAAGGCGACGATTCACCTGATGTGCAAGGAAAAGCACATTCCGCTTTACGCCGGGTTCGGCTTTGCCTACATCAAACCGTCCGAGTCCGATCACGGCGGCATGGCGTGGCACGAGATGATCCTGACCCTCTAAAAAACGCGCCCCCTGTGTACAAGCGCGCCTGCTCGCGAAGGTGCCGTTTCAGTCGATATCTACTTGGCTGACACACCGCATTCGCGAGCAAGCCCGCTCCCACAGGGTCTAGCAGTGTTTGCAAAGAGGGTATCGCTCACATGGTTCGACGCTTCACTGTCGTAGCTGTGGCGTCGATCAGGCCATGATTAGACACGTTCGTTGTTTTCTACTCCCTACAAAGAATCCTCTGGACTGCAGTCACCGCCTTATCGAGTACGGCTTCCTCACTTAGATCGGTTGTATCGATTCTTATCCAGTTCACCAGACCGCATCGCTCATAACTGGATCTAACTCGATTCTGATAGTCAATGAAGCCCTTTTGGGGATCTGTATTTGCGCCGTCATAGGCTCCACTCTCGCTAAGGCGAAATGATCCTTTTCTCTGTGCTGCCAGTGCCGGATCAACATCTAAAAAAATTACGAAGTCAGGTTTTCTAATCGTTGAGAACATTGCCAACGCATCTTCAGCCAAATCAGTACTCTTAAGCAGGAAGCGCGCTAGGTATTTATAGTGCCAACCATCGGAGATGCAGCTTGCGCCAGAATTGATCAAAGGTGTTATAGCCGCATGATCTGTGGCCTGAAACCACGCAGTGATGAGGCTCATCCAGTGTTTGTCACCTAATTGTTCAAGGGGAGCGTTGTCCGGATAATCCCATAAGACTTCACGTAGCCGAGACATATGAAACTCTGTATAGCCAGTAGGCACTGGAGGACGATTTTTGTCTATATAGTGCAATGCAGAATGGAACTGAAAAATTCTGTCATATGTTGCTCGCGCAACCGTTGATTTTCCTGCGCCATCGGTACCTTCGAATGTAATAAATACTCCCTTATCCAAAGAATAATTCATGCAAAACCTCCTAGGTAAGCTTCAGTATCTAAAGAGTTTCTTCCACTTCCTTCTATTAGCGGTCTAAAGCCTTCTCTTTGATAAATCTCTGACATTTTTTTACCGAGTGTATTTAGAAAGTCGACGGAAGGACGTGCTTTTGTGGAGTAGTGTGAGCCGGCGTCGGGGTGGAATACTGCAACCGCAGGCACCACTCCCATGTTTCCGAAATACTCGATTCCTTCAATTATTGACTCTAAAGGTTCCATGCCAGCTACAAAACCCGCGTAGACGTTTCCACGACCTAGAACCTCGACAGCAGCTTCAAACGCAGAAAGGAAACGTGGTCTTGTATAATCCTGTGACTTTCCAGGGCAAACTTCAGAAAACAGATCTGCGTTGAATACTTCCAAACTCATGGATAAGTTGTGGCCTAGTCCTTTGAATCGCTCAAAAAGCCGGAAATCTTTGGGTGGCATCGAAATTAAGTGGTAATCCAGATTGCTTGCAGTGTTTCTTTCTTTTACTCGTTCCATTAGGGATGGTCTGAAGTAGCCCTGTATTTCCGGCCAACTTCAACCTCATCCAATTTTGAAAGCGGTAGACCGATCAAAAACGATCAGATTGCCCGCTC
>NZ_JBIUWN010000023.1:0-12492 GCF_044743485.1 Pseudomonas sp. NPDC087614
TGTCGTCGAATGTTCTGCGTTTGTCGGTCATGAAAAACTCCTCGATAGATGCATTTTCCACCTATCGGGGTGTCCGGGGAAATTAGACCACTACAGCAAACCCTAGCCGTTTCTATTTATACCGACGTTTCAACTACGTCTATCTACCGCGATGCTGCACGCGTGAAAAGCGAGTGGGTCGCTAAAGGATGGCCTGCTTATTTACTGGAGATTGTCACCCCTGCATCTATTGAGCTCCCAAAAGAACATCAAGACAGGCTGTCTCCCGATCAGAAGCGTGTGTTTGCCGCTCTACAATTCAAACGTCCGGTCAGCGGCAAACTTTCGAGGATTTATTTGAAAGTCATGTATCAGTTGGCGAAAGAAAAGGGTGTTCGCTTCATCGACATGCCCGACGATGGCGAGTATTCCGTGCCTGAGGAGCTCCAATCACTATGTGATCGCTTTGTCGCTGGTGACTACAAAACCACTCCAGAGGAAGAGGTGCTTCTTAAACTGAAGTACATTCATACCTCCGCAAACTGGAATCATCCTCTCGGTAGAAGGGGGGGGAGTGGCATCGAAGCTGTGTATATCAATGCCCCGACGGAAGACGGGGTCCGCGTACAACATCCACACGTACCTGACTGGAAGCTTTGGTAATGAAAGCGATGATTGCGCTGCTGGGCGCTTTACTATTGGCGGGATGCCAGACTGGCGCCGCCGATAGCGGCGAAAACGACCCTAAACATTCCTCGTGGGAATTGGTGTTCGTTGAGCCGAACTACATGAAAGTCTGGGTGGAGGACAGTTCTGTCCAAGATATCAATGACAAGGTCTCTCTCAGAGCAGGCAAAAGCACTGCCGCTTCGGGAGAACCCGACATAGACACCGAATCTGCTAGAGGCTGGGGAGTTATTACTGGATCCGGGATGCCTGTCACGGGTGCCAACCTTCCAAAACGGATTTCCGTACGCTGGCAGTCCATAGCAGAGCAAAAAACCTATCGGGGTTCCATCGATATTCCAGAAGAAGCCAGGCAACTAATGTTGAAATCTACTCATCAGCGTTGTCCGGAAACGCCTGAGAAAACCGCTCGATTTATGGCTTCACTTTACGTGGGGCTGGCGCCAGGTGGCGTACTACAGGCGTGGGTAAAAGACTCCTGCAATGAGCCGGTGAAGGTTGCTCGTAGCCAAGGCGAGATTGAGCCGCTGGGTGCCCAACAGGGTAAAAACGGCGGTCGTTATGCCTATCCAGTCAGTGAGAAGACCAAACGATACGTCGACAAGTACGGGATTCCGTACGGTAGTTGGTAGTCGTCGCCCGTCACCTATGAAACGCCTCCTAACCTTGCTTTGTGCTCTGTCGGTGGTTGGTTGTCAGTCAAGCGATCCGCTACCAGCCTCGTCCCAGTACTCGCGCTCGGCGATGTCGGCCTTGCTGAACTTCCAATTCTTGTCGGGCTCATCGATGCGCGCCAGCAGGCGCTTGCGTGCTTTCATTCAGATAGCAACTGGTCGACGTGTCGCCAGGAGCCATGGTGAAAAATAAAAACGCCCGAAGAGATTCGGGCGTTTTCATGAGAGAGACGTTAGAAGAAATCTCAACGAAACGCCGGCACCACATGCTTGATAAACAACTCCAGCGACTTCTTTTTCTCCTCATGCGGCAGACTGTTATCACACCAGAAACTGAACTCATCCACCCCCAGTTCCTGGTAGTACTTGATCCGCGGAATGATCGCTTCCGGCGTACCAATCATCGCCGTCTTGTGCAGACTCTCCAACTCAAACTCCGGACGCCCGGCGAACTTCTCTTCCGGGCTCGGGGCGAGGAAGCCATTGACCGGGGTCTCCTTGTTGCCAAACCACGCATCGAACGTGCGATAGAACCGTGAGATCGCTTTCGCGCCGACTTTCCAGCCGTCCGGGTTATCAGCCGTGTGAACGTGGGTATGGCGCAGCACCATCAATTGCGGGCGCGGCACGTCGGGGTTGTTGTCCAGCGCGGTCTGGAACTTGTTCTTCAGGTCGAGGACTTCTTCGTCGCCCTTCATCAGCGGCGTGACCATGACGTTGCAGCCGTTGGCCACGGCGAAGTTGTGCGAGTCCGGGTCGCGGGCGGCGATCCACATCGGCGGATTCGGCTTCTGGATCGGTTTCGGCACGCTGGTGGAGGTGGGGAATTTCCAGATGTCGCCGTCGTGGGCGTAGTCGCCTTGCCACAGGGCGCGGACCACCGGGACCATTTCGCGCAGGGCCTGGCCGCCACTTGATGCGGGCATGCCGCCGGCCATGCGATCGAATTCGACTTGATAGGCGCCGCGTGCCAGACCGACTTCCATGCGGCCGTTGCTGATGACATCGAGCAACGCGCATTCACCGGCGACCCGCAGTGGGTGCCAGAACGGCGCGATGATGGTGCCGGCGCCGAGGTGGATGGTGGTGGTTTTGGCCGCGAGGTAGGCCAGCAGCGGCATCGGGCTTGGCGAGATGGTGTATTCCATGGCGTGGTGTTCGCCGATCCACACGGTGCTGAAACCACCGGCCTCGGCCATCAGGGTCAGTTCGGTGAGGTCTTCGAACAGTTGGCGGTGGCTGACGCTTTCGTCCCAGCGTTCCATGTGGATGAACAGGGAAAATTTCATGACGCTTCCTCGGATCTTTTGTTGTTGAGGCTACGTGTGGGAGCGGGCTTGCTCGCGAATGCGGTGGATCAATCGAAATCTCTGGTGGCTGACACATCGCTTTCGGGAGCAAGCCCCCTCCCACAGTGGGTCTGTGTGGGGCTGAAACTTTGCTCAGGCCAGGACGGGCAGGGCGCCCATCTTGCCGTGGCAATACACCAGCGGCCCGGTGTGCTGCTCGGGGACGATCAGATTCTTCACCGCGCCGACCATGATGGCGTGGTCGCCGCCTTCGTATTCGCGCCACAGCTCACACTCGATGATAGCCGTCGCGTTGGCCAGGATCGGGTTGCCCAGTTCGCTCAACGTCCACTCGATGCCTTGCGCTTTGTCCTTGCCTTTACGGGCGAACGCGAAGGCTTCGCTTTGTTGGCCGCCGGACAGAACGTGAATCGCAAAGCGTTTGTTCTTGATCAGCACGGGATAGGAATCAGAACTGTAATTGGGGCAGAACAGCACCAGCGCCGGGTCCATCGACAATGAGCTGAAGGCGCTGGCGGTCAGACCGACAATCTGACCGTCATCGTCCAGCGTGGTGATAACGGTTACGCCGGACGGGAACGAGCCCATGACTTGTTTGTAGATGGCGGCATCGATCATTGGACAGTCCTCGGGTGGTGTGACGCTGTTTTTATGTGTTTATTGGTCTGATGGTATACCACAATTTTATCTTTGCAAGGGCTTTTAAGCTGAACCGATGAACGTGCCGCGTTCGTCGTAAACTCAACGTTTACGGGCTTTTAAGCTATTTGCCAGGCCGCTGTTTCAGCGAGGATGGCGGATCAGATAGCACCGTGAACTGCGGGCCAGTCTTGTGAGGTTATTGGAATACCATAATATGGCTTGCATCTGAGGGGCGACCAAAGAGTCCTCCCGGTTTGGCTTCATACAACGATAAGAACAGACAAACTCGAGTTCATGCATATGTCCCGGCAAGATCCGTTGATCGAGAATCACACGGTCGACTACGTCCCACTCGCGGAACGCCACGGGAAGGCCCGCGACCTTTTCACCCTTTGGTTCAGCACCAACATTGCGCCACTGCCCATCGTCACCGGTGCCATGGTGGTTCAGGTGTTCCATCTCGACTTGTTCTGGGGGCTGCTGGCGATTGTGCTGGGGCACATGATCGGTGGCGTGGTGATCGCCCTGGCGTCGGCACAAGGCCCGCGCATGGGCATTCCGCACGTGATCCTGGCGGGATGCTGCGTGGTCGCACTCGGCGCTTCGGCGGATTTCATTTCCGAGTTCATCGGTTTGATTCTGGCGCTGTTGCTGGTGCTGGTGCCGTGGGCGTCGATCAACCTGATCGACTTTTACCTGATCAAACGCGGCTGCTACGACATCACCTCGATTTTCCGTGCTGACGGTGGCATTTACGGACGCTTCAATCTGCACGCGATCATTGCCTATTTCATCGGCATCGTCGTGCAGTTGCCGTTAGCCAATACTTCACTGTACGTCGGGCCTTACGCGAATCTGGTCGACGGTGCGGATCTGTCGTGGCTGGTTGGCCTGGTGGTGACGATTCCTCTTTATTACTGCCGGGCATTGTTGTTTCCGCATCCCGGTGGTCATTCAAATTGGCCATATCGATCCCCTTTTGGCCCATCCCCCACTGTGCTCAGGCGCCGCTGTCAGCAAGAATCAATGCCACAACGAGACGCTGAACCTTTATTACCCTTGGCTACCTTTAAAGCCGCTGCCGTGTACAGAACATAAAAACCATCGACTCACGCCGCATTTTGGGGAAACAACCATGGTCACGATGAAACGCATTCTGGGCGCCACCGTGTGTGGGCTGACGCTGCTGGCCAGCGCCGTTCAGGCCGAGCAGCGCGAGCTGCGCGTCTATAACTGGGCGGACTACATCCTGCCGTCGGTGCCCAAGGATTTCGCCGCGAAAAGCGGCATCAAAGTGATCTGGGACACCTTCGACACCAACGAATCCCTGGAAGCCAAACTGCTGACCGGCAACTCCGGTTACGACCTGGTGGTGCCGTCGAACCAGTTCCTTGAAACGCAGATCAAGGCTGGGGTGTTTCAGAAACTGGATAAATCGAAACTGCCGAACTGGAGCCACCAGGATCCGGATCTGTTGAAACTGCTGGGCAAGAACGATCCGGGCAACCAGTACGGCGTGCCTTACATGGTCGGCACCGTGTTGATCGGCTTCAACCCGGCCAAGGTCAAGGCTGCATTGGGCGACAACGCGCCGGTGGACAGTTGGGATCTGGTGTTCAAACCGGAAAACATGGAAAAACTCAAATCCTGCGGCGTGGCGATGCTTGATTCGCCGACAGAAATCCTGCCGCTGGCCCTGCATTACCTGGGCCTCGACCCGAACAGCCAGAACCCGGCCGACTATGAAAAAGCCAAGGAGCTGATGCTCAAGGTTCGCCCCTACGTAACCTATTTCAACTCGGCCAAGTACATGACCGACATCGCCAACGGTGACATCTGCGTGGCCATCGGTTACTCCGGCAGCTTCTACCAGTTCGGCAATCGCGCCAAGGAGGCGAAAAACGGCGTAGTGGTTGACTGGCGCTTGCCAAAGGAAGGCGCGCCGATCTGGTTCGACACCTTCGCCATTCCCAAGAGCGCGAAGAACGTCGCCGAGGCCCACGAATTCCTCAACACTTTGCTGGATCCGAAGGTGATTGCACCGATCAGCGATTTCCTCGGTTACCCGAACGCGAACAAGGATTCGATGGCGCTGATCAACAAGGACATCACCGGCAACCCGAACCTGACACCGACCAGCGAAGCGCTGAAAACACTCTACGTGGTTCAGCCATTGCCGCAAAAGCTTGAGCGCGTCCGCACCCGCGTCTGGACCAGTATCAAGTCCGATAAATAACAGCACATAACCTTGTGGGAGCAGCTTGCTCCCACATGGATTTACGGAGATTGTTTTTCCGGCGTTTTTTCTCTGGTCATCATCAGGCTCAACAACACTGAGCCCAGAATCACCACACCCACCACCGCCAGCGACCACTCCACCGGCATGTGGAGCCACGGCATCAACGTCATCTTGGCGCCAATGAACACCAGCACAATCGCCAGCCCGTACTTGAGCAGATGAAAGCGCTCAGCCATGTCTGCCAGCAGGAAGTACAGCGCCCGCAGGCCCATGATCGCGAAGATGTTCGAGGTGAACACGATGAACGGGTCGGTGGTGACGGCGAAGATCGCCGGGATGCTGTCGACCGCAAACATCAGGTCGCTCGCTTCGATCAACACCAGCACCAGAAACATCGGTGTTGCCCAGCGCACGCCGTTTTGCAGCACGAAAAAGCGCTCGCCATGAAAGTCCTTGGTGATCCGCATGTGCCCGCGGACCCAGCGCAGCAAAGGGTTTTTTTCCAGATCCGGTTGTTGCTCGGCGAACACCAGCATCTTGACCCCGGTGATGATCAAAAACACGCCGAAGGCATACAGCAGCCACTCGAACTGCGACACCAGCCACACGCCGGCAAAAATCATCACCGCACGCATCACGATCGCCCCGAGCACGCCGTACAGCAGCACCCGGCGCTGCAACTCCGGCGGCACGGCGAAGTAGCTGAAGATCATCACGAAGATGAACATGTTGTCGATCGACAACGATTGCTCGATCAGGTAACCGGTGAGGAATTCGAGGGTTTTCTGCCGGGCGATTTCGCCGCCGAACGTGCCGTTCAGGTACCACCAGAGCAACCCCGCGAAACTCAATGCCAACAAGCACCAGGCAATGACCCAGGACAAGGCTTCGCGCACCGAGACGCGATGCGCCTTGCGCCCCCCGAACACAAACAAATCCAGTGCCAGCATGGCGAGTACGAAGACGATGAAGGCGCCCCACATCCAGGGTTCGCCGATATTGATGTTCGTGGCAGGCATGTCGCGCTCCCTGTCTTTGTTGTACGAGCTTTGTTTGAGTGAGGGTTAGACGAAGCCATGCTAGCGACGAGTTTGCGCCAAAGAAAAATCGTTTATTTCTGGGGGAGAGTTCGTAAAAAACGAAGTGTCGGGTCGCAGCGGCGATCTTCTGGAGTCGCTGGCGGTTCGCTGATCAACGAAAAAACTCCCCTGGCGTTTCGCCGAACTGTTGGCGAAACGCCGCGATAAACGCCGAGGTCGAATCGTAGCCACAGGCCAGCGCGACGTCGGTAACGCGTTCACCTTTCTCCAATGGCGTCAGGGCGCCGAGCAGGCGTAAGCGCTGGCGCCAGGCACGAAAGGTCAGGCCGGTATCGCGCAGGAACAGGCGTGTCAGGGTCTTTTCGGTGACGCCGAATTTCTCGCTCCAGTGGCTTAGTGTGGTTTGCTGTTCCGGATGCTGCTCCAGGCTCTGGTAGATCTGCCGCAAACGTGCGTCCTGAGGCAGCGGCAGCATCAGATCAATCTGGGGTGCCTCGGCCAATTGATCGAGGATCACTTGCGCCAAGCGTCCATGGGCGCCGTTCTGGTCGTATTCCACAGGCACCCGGCTGAACGCGCGGATCAGCTCCCTGAGCAAATCGCTGACGCCCAGCACATGGCAATGCCCAACCGCCCAACCGGCGACACTGCAATCGATGTACAGGCTGCGCATCTCGGTGTGCGGTGAGCTGAATACCCGGTGCGGCACGCCGGCCGGAATCCACACGGCGCGCTCCGGCGGCGCAACGAAACGTCCGGCGCTGGTCTGTACTTCGAGCACGCCCTGAATGGCGTAAGACAGTTGCACCCAAGGGTGGCTGTGGCGCCGGGTCAGCGCACGATTGGGCAGCGATTCGGTGCGCCCGTACAGTGGGCGCGGCAGGCTGGGCAGCCCGGGAATGCTGCGTCGGATGCTCTTTGTGTGTCCTTTAGGCGGCATCTGCGGGCTCTTCGGCGTTAGTCGGTAATGGCCTGTCACGTTAGAGTCGTCGGCACGCACTGGCAACCCCCGGATGAACACACCATGACGCGCCCACGATTTTTGCCCGACAACTTCACCCTGACGCTGATTGGCGTTGTGTTGCTGGCCAGTTTTCTGCCCGCCAGCGGCCAGGTCGCGGTCGGTTTTGGCTGGTTGACCAACATTGCCATCGCGCTACTGTTTTTCCTCCACGGCGCCAAACTTTCCCGCGAGTCGATTATTGCCGGTGCGGGTCACTGGCGCCTGCATTTGCTGGTGTTCGGCCTGACGTTTGTCCTTTTCCCGCTATTGGGTCTGGCGCTGAAACCGCTGCTGTCACCGTTGATCGGTGATCAGCTCTACATGGGCATGCTTTACCTGTGCGCCTTGCCAGCCACGGTGCAGTCGGCCATTGCCTTCACTTCGCTGGCGCGGGGCAATATTCCAGCGGCGATTTGCAGCGCAGCGGCGTCCAGCCTGTTCGGGATTTTCCTCACGCCGTTACTGGTGACGTTGTTGCTTGACGTGCAGGGCGACGGCGGTTCGACCCTCGATGCGATCCTGAAAATCAGTGTGCAACTGCTGCTGCCCTTCATTGCCGGGCAGGTCGTACGGCGCTGGATTGGTGCGTGGGTGGGGCGCAACAAAAACTGGCTGAAATTTGTCGATCAAGGCTCGATTCTGCTGGTGGTTTATGGCGCGTTCAGTGAAGCCGTCAACGAAGGTATCTGGCATCAGATCCCAATCGCCGATCTGCTGGGGCTGGTGGTGGTGTGCTGCATCTTGCTGGCGCTGGTACTGGTGGCGTCGACGCTGCTGGGCAAGGCGTTTGGCTTCAGCCAGGAAGACCGCATCACCATTTTGTTCTGCGGCTCGAAAAAGAGCCTGGCCACCGGCGTGCCGATGGCGCAGGTGTTGTTTGCCGGGAGCACCATCGGCGTGCTGATCCTGCCGCTGATGCTGTTCCATCAGATTCAACTGATGGTCTGCGCGGTGTTGGCGCAGCGCTATGCGAAACGGCCGGAGTCGGTGCCGGAATTGATGGCGCAGGTGGATCCGTGATCAAAACCGAACGCCCTGATTTTCTGGGCGCCGCACTCCGTGAGGATGATGTTTGAAGATAGAGCGTTCGCTTCCTTGCAGGCAGCCGCAAGAACCAATCAGTCTAAAAACACTCATCCGTGCTCGCGTCGCTTTGCTAGGCTCAAAGATGTAGGCGAAGACGCAGACTGATGCGCAAGCGGATAGCAAGGGGACGTGGGGCGCGTTCCGAAGGGTACACGGTTAGAAAGATCTCCGCGCTGAGATCCAGCCCTTACGCCGTGTGAAGCAGCCGAGACCGTACCTTTTCAATTTGGTCCGGTACTGTGAGAAGCCTGATAAACCTTGTAAGCCAGAGACCAGCACTGGCCGCCTACTCGAATACCAAAGCCCGCATCGTGCGGGCTTTGTCGTGCTTGCCGGACTAGATTTTCGTCAGTGCTTGGGCCAGATCGGCGCGCAAGTCCTCGATGTCTTCGACACCGACGGACAAACGCACCAGCCCATCACCAATGCCCAGTTTTGCGCGGGTTTCAGGTGGAATGGTGGCGTGGGTCATGATCGCCGGATGCTCGATGAGGCTTTCGACGCCGCCGAGGCTTTCGGCCAGGGCGAAGATCTTCAAGGTTTCCAGAAAACGCCGCGCACCGGCCAGATCGCTGTTCAAGTCCACGGCGATCATCCCGCCGAAGCCGCGCATCTGTCGCTTGGCCAGTTCGTGCTGCGGGTGGGATGGCAGGCCCGGGTAATAAACGCGCTTGACCTGCGGCTGCCGCTCCAGCCACTGCGCCAGATCCAGCGCATTGCTGCAATGACGCTCCATGCGCAGCGCCAGGGTTTTCACCCCGCGCAACGTGAGAAACGCATCGAACGGCCCGGCGATCGCGCCGACCGCATTCTGCAAAAAGCCCAAACGCTCGGCCAGTTCGGCGTTCTGCCCGACGACGGCGATGCCGCCGATCAAATCGGAGTGACCGTTCAAGTACTTGGTGGTCGAGTGCAGCACAATGTCGAAACCCAGCTCCAGCGGCCGCTGGATATACGGGCTGGCGAAGGTGTTGTCGGCAACCGTGATGATCCCGCGGGCCCGGCATAGGCGGGCAATGGCGGCCAGATCCGACAGGCTCAGCAATGGGTTGGTCGGTGTTTCGACCATGACCATGCGCGTGTCCTCCTGCAGCGCCGCTTCGAACGCTGAGAGGTCGGTCAGATCGACGTAGCTGAACCGATGCCCGGCGCTGCGTTGACGCACCTTGTCGAACAGCCGGAAGGTGCCGCCGTACAGGTCGTTGCCGGAAATGACGTGTGAACCCGCGTCGAGCAATTCCAGTACCGTGGAGATCGTCGCCAGCCCGGAAGCGAACGCAAATGCACGGGTGCCACCCTCCAGATCCGCCACGCAGCGTTCCAGCGCAAAGCGCGTCGGGTTGTGCGAGCGGCCGTAGTCAAAACCCTTGTGCACGCCGGGGCTGTCTTGCAGGTAAGTGGAGTTGGCATAGATCGGCGGCATCAGCGCGCCGGTGGTCGGGTCCGGTTCCTGCCCGGCATGGATCACCCGGGTCGCGAAACCTTGGGCATTCTTGTCGTGCTGACTCATGCGAGGGATCTCCGTAATTGGTTGAGCATGTCGGTGCGGGTGATCAGGCCATGAAAGCCTGAAGCATCGGCGATGATTGCCACGAGGCCGCGGCTCAGCACTGATTCCAGCTCAGCGAGGGGCGCACCGGGGGCGAGGGTTTGCAGTTTGTCGGTCATCACGCTGGAGACCGATTGGCTGAAGCGAGCGGCATCTTCGTGAACGGCCAGCAGGATGTCCGATTCGTCGATCACGCCGACCAACTCCTTGCCTTCAACCAGTACCGGCAACTGCGAGACATCCGCCAGGCGCATGCGCTGGAACGCGGTCAGCAACGTGTCGCCGGGGCCGACGCTGATCACCCGTCCGTCCTCGAAACGCCGTGCGATCAGATCGCGCAAGTCGCCGTAGCCCTTGCGCTGCAACAGGCCCTGATCGGTCATCCACTGATCGTTGTAGACCTTGGACAAATAGCGCGTGCCGGTATCGCAGACGAAACTCACCACGCGTTTCGGTTCGGTCTGTTCGCGGCAATAACGCAAGGCCGCTGCGAGCAGGGTACCCGTCGACGAGCCGCCGAGTATGCCCTCGGCGCGCAGCAATTGGCGGGCGTGATCGAAGCTTTCTTCATCGCTGATCGAGTAGGCGTGGCGGACGCTGGAGAGGTCGGTGATCGACGGAATGAAGTCTTCGCCAATGCCTTCAACCGCCCAGGAACCGGGCTTGGGCAGCGTGCCGTCGCGGCTGTATTGAGCCATCACCGAGCCCAACGGATCGGCCAGAACCATCTCCAGATCCGGTTGCACGCGTTTGAAGAAACGGGTCAGTCCGGTCAGCGTGCCGGCCGAACCGACGCCGACCACAATCGCATCCAGATCATGCTCGGTCTGCGCCCAGATCTCCGGCGCGGTGCTGCATTCGTGGGCCAGTGGGTTGGCCGGGTTGTTGAACTGATCGGCGAAAAACGCGCCGGGAATGTCTTTCGCCAACCGCGCCGCGACGTCCTGGTAATACTCGGGATGACCCTTGCCGACATCCGAGCGGGTGATGTGCACCTCGGCACCCATGGCCTTCAAGTGCAGGACTTTCTCGGTGGACATTTTGTCCGGCACCACCAGCACCACGCGATAACCCTTGGCGCGGCCGACCAGTGCAAGGCCCAGCCCGGTATTGCCGGCCGTGGCTTCGACAATCGTGCCGCCGGGTTGCAGGCGACCATCACGTTCGGCGGTGTCGATCATCGCCAGGCCGATGCGATCCTTGATCGAGCCGCCGGGATTTTGTGATTCAAGTTTGAGAAACAGCGTGCACGGCCCGGTATCGAAGCGGGTGACTTGTACCAGCGGTGTATTTCCTATCAGCCCAAGGACGGCGGGGCGGGATTCCTTTGACATTCTTCACCTCTTGTTGGTGATGGATCGCGTTCCGTTCGCGAGGAAAAGCCTCGTTTGCAACATAGGCCCGGACAGACTTGCCCGCAACCTTTGAACAGTCTCATCGGGAAAGTGCTGACCGGGCTCAGGCCATAACGAAAAATGCTCCGCATCTTTCGATACGGAGCATTTTTTTGAGCACTTAGCCGATTGCCAGGTTTTCACGCCATCTGAATTGGCGTTTTTTATCGGCTAACCGAAGATCACTCTTCGATGTTGCCCATGGCGGTGGTGTTGAAACCGCCGTCCACGTACATGATTTCACCGCTGATGCCCGACGCCAGATCGGAGCACAGGAAGGCGCCGGCGTTGCCGACTTCGTCGATGGTGACGTTGCGACGCAGTGGGGTTTGCGCTTCGTTGGCGGCCAGCATCTTGCGGAAGTTCTTGATGCCGGAAGCGGCCAGGGTGCGGATCGGACCAGCCGATACGCAGTTGACGCGGGTGCCGTCCGGGCCCAGGGAACCGGCCAGATAACGCACGCCCGCTTCCAGCGAAGCCTTGGCCATGCCCATCACGTTGTAGTTCGGCATGGTGCGCTCTGCGCCCAGGTACGACAGGGTCAGCAGGCTGCCGTTGCGGCCTTTCATCATTTCGCGGCCAGCTTTGGCCAGGGCCACGAAGCTGTAGGCGCTGATGTCGTGAGCGATGCGGAAACCGTCACGGGTGGTGGCTTCGGTGAAGTCGCCGTCCAGTTGATCGCCCGGGGCGAAACCAACGGAGTGGACGATGCAGTCCAGGCCGTCCCACTTCTTGCTCAATGCTTCGAAGACCTTGGCGATTTCTTCATCGCTGGCCACGTCGCACGGGAAGCACAGCTCAGGGCTCGAACCCCAGCCTTGGGCGAATTCTTCGACACGACCTTTGAGTTTGTCGTTCTGATAAGTGAAGGCAAGCTCAGCGCCCTCGC
>NZ_JBIUWN010000023.1:12502-61187 GCF_044743485.1 Pseudomonas sp. NPDC087614
AGCTTGCTGGAGACACCGACGATCAGTACGCGCTTACCGGCGAGAAAACCCATGTGTTGCTCCTCTTTCAGGTTATTGCGCAGTGGCTGGTGCCAAAAAAGCGGCTTCCAGCAACTGCTGTGTATACGGATGTTGAGGGGCGGCAAAGATACTTTGCGCGTCCCCCTGCTCGACCACTTGGCCATGCTTGACCACCATCAACTGGTGGCTCAGCGCTTTGACGACAGCCAGATCATGGCTGATGAACAAATACGTCAGGTTGTACTTGGCTTGCAGTGAACGCAAGAGCTCCACCACTTGCCGCTGCACCGTCCGGTCGAGCGCCGACGTCGGCTCGTCCAAAAGGATCAGCGCCGGTTTGAGCACCAAAGCCCGGGCAATGGCGATTCTCTGCCGTTGCCCACCGGAAAATTCGTGGGGGTAGCGGTGCCGGGTTTCCGGATCCAGACCTACCTCCTTCAATGCCGCAATAATCGCCGCTTCCTGCTCGGCGGCGGTGCCCATCTTGTGAATCCGCAGGCCTTCGCCAACGATGTCGCTCACGCACATTCGCGGGCTCAGGCTGCCAAACGGGTCCTGAAACACCACCTGCATCTCCCGACGCAACGGACGAATCTCGTTCTGCGTCAGGCAGTCTAGCTGCTTGCCTTCAAAGCGGATCGCGCCTTTGCTGCCGATCAGCCGCAAAATCGCCAGACCCAGCGTGGATTTACCTGATCCGCTTTCGCCAACAATCCCCAGCGTCTGCCCCTGAGGCAAGCTGAAATGGATACCATCGACTGCCTTGACGTAATCCACCGTGCGCTTGAGCAAGCCTTTCTTGATCGGGAACCAGACTTTCAGGTCCTCGACCTCAAGCAGCGGCGCCCCGATTTCATTGGTCGCCGGGCCTCCGCTGGGCTCTGCGCCGAGCAATTCCCGAGTGTACGGGTGCTGCGGCGAACGGAACAGCTCTTCGCACGATGCCTGTTCGACGATGCAACCGCGCTGCATGACACATACGCGATGCGCAATTCTTCGCACAAGGTTCAAATCGTGACTGATCAGTAGCAGCGACATGCCCAATCGCGCCTGAAGCTCCTTGAGCAAATCGAGGATTTTCAGCTGAACGGTCACGTCCAGGGCGGTGGTCGGTTCGTCCGCGATCAGCAGTTCCGGCTCATTGGCCAGGGCCATGGCGATCATCACCCGCTGGCGCTGGCCACCGGATAATTCGTGGGGCAGGGCCTTGAGGCGCTTGTGGGGCTCGGGGATGCCAACCATCTCCAGCAATTGCAGCGTGCGCTGGGTCGCGACTTTGCCGGTCAGGCCCTTGTGGATGCCCAGCACCTCGTTGATCTGCTTCTCGATCGAATGCAGCGGGTTGAGCGACGTCATTGGCTCCTGAAAGATCATCGCGATGCGGTTCCCGCGGATGTGACGCAGGGTCTTTTCGCTCAGGCTCAGCAGATTTTTCCCGGAGTAATTGATGCTGCCGGCCGGATGGCGGGCCATCGGGTAGGGCAGCAAGCGCAGGATCGAGTGCGCGGTCACCGATTTGCCCGAGCCGGATTCGCCGACCAAGGCCAGGGTTTCGCCGCGTTTGATGTCGAAACTCACACCTTCGACGACCCGGTGTACGCGCTCACCGAAACCGAATTCGACGGCGAGGTCGCGCACTTCGATCAGATTGTCCTGACTCATTTCACTTCCTCGGGTCGAAGGCATCGCGAGCGGACTCGCCGATAAACACCAGCAAACTCAGCATCAGCGCCAACACGGCGAAGGCACTGATGCCCAGCCACGGCGCTTGCAGGTTGGATTTGCCCTGAGCGACCAGTTCACCCAGCGACGGACTGCCGGCCGGCAAGCCGAAACCCAGGAAGTCCAGCGCGGTGAGGGTGCCGATGGCGCCGGTGAGGATGAACGGCATGAAAGTCATGGTCGAGACCATGGCGTTGGGCAGGATGTGGCGGAACATGATCGCGCCGTTCTGCATGCCCAGTGCCCTGGCTGCGCGCACGTACTCGAGGTTGCGGCCACGGAGGAACTCGGCGCGTACCACGTCGACCAGACTCATCCATGAAAACAGCAACATGATCCCCAGCAACCACCAGAAATTGGGCTGGACGAAGCTGGCGAGAATGATCAGTAAATACAGCACCGGTAAACCCGACCAGATTTCCAGAAAACGCTGGCCGGCCAGATCGACCCAGCCGCCGTAGAAGCCCTGCAGGGCCCCGGCAAGTACGCCGATGATCGAGCTGAGTACGGTCAACGTCAGGGCAAACAGCACCGAGATACGGAAGCCGTAAATCACCCGCGCCAGCACATCGCGGCCCTGATCGTCAGTGCCCAGCAGGTTGTCCGCCGACGGTGGGGCCGGGGCCGGGACTTTCAGGTCGTAGTTGATGCTTTGATAGCTGTACGGAATCGGCGCCCACAGCACCCAAGCCTTTTTGGCTTCGAGCAGTTTGCGGATGTACGGGCTCTTGTAGTTGGCTTCCAGCGGAAATTCGCCGCCGAAGGTGGTTTCCGGGTAGCGCTTGATTGCCGGGAAATACCAACTGTTGTCGTAATGCACCACCAGCGGTTTGTCGTTGGCGATCAGCTCGGCGCCCAGGCTCAGCCCGAACAGGATCAGAAACAGCCACAGCGACCACCAGCCACGTTTGTTGGCCTTGAACAATTCGAAGCGGCGGCGGTTGAGAGGGGACAGGTTCATCTCAATGCTCCCGGCTTTCGAAGTCGATGCGCGGATCGACCAGGGTGTAGGTGAGGTCGCCGATCAGTTTCACCACCAGCCCCAGCAGGGTGAAGATGAACAGGGTGCCGAACACCACCGGGTAATCGCGGTTGATCGCCGCTTCAAAACTCATCAGGCCCAGGCCGTCGAGGGAAAAAATCACTTCCACCAACAACGAGCCGGTAAAGAAGATGCCGATGAACGCCGACGGGAAACCGGCAATCACCAGCAGCATGGCGTTACGGAACACATGGCCGTAAAGCACGCGATGGCGGGTCAGGCCCTTGGCCTTGGCGGTGACCACGTATTGCTTGTTGATCTCGTCCAGGAAGCTGTTTTTGGTCAGCAGGGTCATGGTCGCGAAGTTACCGATGACCAGCGCGGTCACCGGCAATGCCAGGTGCCAGAAATAATCGAGGATCTTGCCGCCCAGGCTCAGCTCATCAAAGTTGTTCGAGGTCAGCCCCCTGAGCGGAAACCAGTCCAGATAACTGCCGCCGGCAAACACCACGATCAACAGAATCGCAAAGAGGAACGCGGGGATCGCGTAGCCGACGATGATTGCCGAACTGGTCCAGACGTCGAAATGGCTGCCGTGTCGTGTGGCCTTGGCGATCCCCAGCGGGATTGACACCAGGTACATGATCAACGTGCTCCACAGCCCCAGGGAGATCGACACCGGCATCTTTTCCTTGATCAGGTCGATGACCTTGGCATCGCGGAAAAAACTGTCGCCGAAGTCCAGCGACGCGTAGTTCTTGACCATGATCCATAGCCGTTCCGGCGCCGATTTATCGAACCCGTACATGTGCTCGATTTCTTTGATCAGTGCCGGGTCCAGGCCTTGCGCGCCGCGATAGGAGGAGCCCGCCACCGACACTTCGGCGCCACCGCCGGCAATGCGGCTGGTGGCGCCTTCGAAGCCTTCGAGCTTGGCGATCATCTGCTCCACCGGCCCACCGGGCGCGGCCTGGATGATCACGAAGTTGATCAGCAAAATGCCGAACAGGGTGGGAATGATCAGCAGCAGTCGCCGAAAAATATACGCCAGCATCTGATTACTCCGTGCCCGCAGGGTCGGCTTGCAGTTGGGTTTCGATTTCTACGGCTGGCTTCGTTTCCGGCTTGACCCACCAGGTATTAATGCCGATGTCGTACTTGGGGGAAACTTTCGGGTGACCGATGTGGTTCCAGTACGCCACGCGCCAGGTCTTGATGTGCCAGTTGGGGATCACGTAGTAGCCCCACTGCAACACGCGATCCAGCGCACGGGCGTGTGCGACCAGGCTTTTGCGCGAATCGGCATTGATCAGGCTCTCGACCAGTTGATCGACGATCGGATCCTTCAAGCCCATGGTGTTGCGGCTGCTGGGCCGGTCGGCGGCGGCGCTCATCCAGAATTCGCGCTGTTCGTTACCTGGCGAATTGGACTGTGGGAAGCTGCCGACGATCATGTCGAAGTCGCGCGAACGCACACGGGTGATGTACTGCGAAACGTCGACGCGACGGATCACCAGATCAATGCCCAGGTCGGCGAGATTGCGCTTGAACGGCAGCAGCACCCGTTCGAATTCGGTCTGGGCCAGCAGAAACTCGATCACCACCGGTTTTCCGGTGGCATCGACCATTTTGTCGTCCACGACCTTCCAGCCCGCTTCTTGCAGCAGTTGATAGGCCTCGCGTTGCTGAGCGCGAATCATGCCGCTGGCGTCAGTCTTGGGGTTTTCGAAGGCTTCGCTGAACACCTGGGCCGGCAGCTTGCTACGCAATGGATCAAGAATCGCCCGTTCTTCGGCGTCGGGCAGGCCGGTGGCGGCCATTTCCGAGTTCTCGAAATAACTGCGTGTGCGCACGTAGGCGCTGTTGAACAATTGCTTGTTGGTCCATTCGAAATCGAGCAAAAGGCTCAATGCACGACGTACCCGTATATCCTGGAATACCGGACGACGCAGGTTGTAGACGAAGCCTTGCATGCCGGTCGGGTTGCCGTTGGGGATCTGCTCCTTGATCAATCGGCCTTCGATGACGGCGGGGACGTTGTAGGCGTTGGCCCAATTCTTCGCGGTCATTTCCAGCCAGTAATCGAACTGGCCAGCCTTCAGCGCTTGCAGTGCGACGGTGTTGTCGCGGTAGTAGTCGGTGGTCATCGAGTCGAAGTTGTAGAAACCACGATTGACTGGCAGGTCCTTGCCCCAGTAGTTCTTGTCCCGTTCATAACGCACGGAACGGCCAGCGTTCACTTCGGCCACTTTGTAGGGGCCGCTGCCCAGCGGGATTTCCAGATTGCCCTTGGTGAAGTCGCGACCGGCCCACCAGTGTTTTGGCAGCACCGGCAACTGGCCGAGGATCAACGGCAATTCGCGGTTGTTGGTGTCCTTGAACTTGAACAGGACTTTGAGCGGGTCCTCGGCAATGACTTCGGCAACGTCTTTGTAGTAGCCGCGAAACAGCGGTGAACCTTCCTTGGTCAAGGTCTGGAAACTGAACACCACGTCGTCGGCGCGCACCGGGTGGCCATCACTGAAGTGTGCTTCGGGGCGCAGGTAGAAACGCACCCAACTGTTGTCCGGAGCCTTTTCGATCTTGCCGGCGATCAGCCCGTACTCGGTGAACGGCTCATCGAGGCTGTGCTTGGTCAGGGTGTCGTAGATCTGGCCGATGTCATCGGCCGGCACACCTTTGCTGATGAACGGGTTGAGGCTGTCGAAGCTGCCGAATCCGGCCTGACGGAAGCTTCCGCCCTTGGGCGCGTCGGGGTTCACATAGTCGAAATGCTTGAAATTGGCCGGGTATTTGGGCGGCTCGTTGTACAGGGTCAGTGCGTGTTGCGGCGCAGCGCAGGCCAGCCCGGCAAACAACAAGCCGCTGGCCTGCACGATCAGGGCGCGGAAAGGTTTCATTGATCTTTCTCCGAAGATTTCAGCCACCACGCGCTCAGGCCCAGGGTGTAGGGCGGCGTGGTGACGAAGGCCAACCGGCTACGGTAGGCCAAACGGTGATAATTGAGGTACCAGTTGGGAATGCTGTAGTGCTGCCACAGCAGCACACGGTCGAGTGCCTTGCCGGCGGCGATTTGTTCATCGCGGGTGCGTGCGGCGAGCAATTGTTCAAGCAGGTGATCGACCACCGGGTTGGCGATGCCGGCGTAATTCTTGCTGCCCTTGACCCCGGCCTGACTGGAGTGGAAATACTGCCATTGCTCAAGGCCCGGGCTGAGGGTCTGGTTGAGCGTCATCAGGATCATGTCGAAATCGAACTGATCCAGACGTTGTTTGTACTGGGCGCGATCCACGGTGCGCAGGCGGGCGTCGATGCCGATGCTGTTGAGGTTTTCGATGTACGGCTGGAGGATGCGTTCCAGATTCGGGTTAACCAGCAACAGCTCGAAGCTCAGTGGCTGCCCGGCGGCGTTCTGCAAACGCTGGCCATTGAGCTTCCAGCCAGCCTCGGCGAGCAGCGCCAGGGCTTTACGCATGGTTTCTCGAGGAATACCACGCCCGTCGGTCCGCGGCAGCGTGAACGGCTCGGTGAACAGTTTGGCCGGCAGTTGATCCTTGTAGGGCTTGAGCATCAGCCATTCATGCCCGATCGGCAGGCCGCTGGCGGTGAATTCGCTGTTGGGGTAGTAGCTGGCCGTGCGTTTATAAGCGTCGCTGAACAAGGCGCGGTTGGTCCATTCGAAGTCGAACATCAAGCCCAGGGCTTCGCGGGTTTTGACGTCGGCGAACGTCGTGCGCCGGGTGTTCATGAACAGGCCTTGGCTCTGGGTCGGGATCTGATGCGGGATCTGTGCCTTGATCACGTCGCCGCGGCGTACTGCGGGGAAGTTGTAGCCGTTGGCCCAGTTCTTCGCCTGATGCTCGATGTAGATGTCGAACTCACCGGCCTTGAAGGCCTCGAACGCCACGTCGCTGTCGCGGTAGAACTCGACCTCCATGCGATCGAAGTTGTATTTGCCGCGATTGACCGCCAGGTCCTTGCCCCAGTAATCCTTGACCCGCTCGAAAATCAACTGCCGACCCGGCGTCACCGAGGTGATTCGGTATGGCCCGCTGCCCAGAGGTGGTTCGAAGGTGGTGGCCTTGAAATCGCGGTCTTTCCAGTAATGTTGCGCCAGCACCGGCAATTCACCGAGGCGCAAAATCAATAGCGGGTTGCCGGAGCGTTTGAGCGCGAAACGAATGCGCTGCGAGTTGAGGATGTCGACCCGCAACACCTCCTGAAGGGCCGTGCGATACAGCGGATGGCCTTCTTTGAGCAACAAGCGGTAGGAGAACGCCACGTCGTAGGCAGTGATTGGCGTACCGTCGTGGAAACGCGCTTGCGGGCGCAGATTGAATACCACCCAGCTGCGATCTTCGCTGTACTCCACCGATTGTGCGATCAACCCATAGCTGGACGCCGGCTCATCACCGGACGGCGAGTATTGGCCGGTACCGACCATCAACGGCTCATTCAGCTCGTTGATGCCGTATTGGAGAAAATTCGC
Organism: Pseudomonas sp. NPDC087614; assembly: GCF_044743485.1. Lineage (NCBI taxonomy): Bacteria > Pseudomonadati > Pseudomonadota > Gammaproteobacteria > Pseudomonadales > Pseudomonadaceae > Pseudomonas > Pseudomonas sp. NPDC087614. Next base: position 19,717 of record NZ_JBIUWN010000023.1, read on the forward strand.
GGTAGTGACCGGGCTGGTGCCTTTGAATGTGTATGGATTGACCGTATCGAAGGTGCCGAACGCCATCACCCGCAACGTACCGCCCTTGGGCGCTTGCGGGTTGACCCAGTCAAAGTGGGTAAATCTGGCCGGGTACTTGAGCGTGCCGAATTGCGCATAACCGTGACTTTCGGTAATCGTCGCGCTTGCGGGTGAGCTCAAGGCCAAGCTGATCAGGAGCAGGAGGAGGGGACGCTTCAAGTCAGATCCGATCCAGGCGGCTGGGGCTTTGTGGGCCGTACAGTAACAGCTTGTATGGACAGGAAAAAGATAGCGGCTTAATGCTGTGTTAATACAAAAAAAGATCGCAGCCTTCGTCAGCGCCTGTCGGGGTCAATACAGGCGCTGACGAAGGCTGCGATCTTTTGATATCAAATCAATGCGGCTGATAAACCGTGAGCATCTGCCCAGGCTTCAAGGCCTTGCCAGTGCCCGGATTCCAGCGCTTGAGGTGCTGCATCTCAACGTTGAAACGCTTTGCCACGATGTACAGCGAGTCGCCTTGCTTGACCTTGTACTGGGTCTGCTGCTTGCTGGTGTTTTTGCCTTTGGTCTTGCTGTTGGCGGCGACAACGGTATTGACCCGGCCACTGCTGCGCGAAGGGCTGCGCCTGGTGGTGTCCCGCATGACCAGGGTCTGGCCGATCTTGAGGTTATGGCCGGTCAGTTTGTTCCAGCGTTGCAGGTCCTTCACCTGGACCTTGTTGGCCTTGGCAATGGAACCGAGGTTGTCTCCACGCTTCACGCGATAGGCGCGCTTGAGTTGGGCCACTTCGCCAGGGGCGGCACCGTCGAATACCGGCTTCAACGAACGAGGACTCATCAGCTCTTCAGGTCGCATGGTCTGCAGGCTGGCGGTCAGCAGTTGCGCCTTGGACGTAGGCACCAGCAGATGCTGAGGACCGTCGATGGTGGTGCGCTGCTTGAAGGCCGGGTTGAGCTGGAACAGTTCGTCTTCGTCGATGTTGGCAACGGCAGCGACCTTGGACAGGTCCATGCGGTGGTTGATTTCGACGACCTGGAAATAGGGTTCGTTGGCGATCGGGTTGAGGTTCACACCGTAGGCTTCCGGCGTCAGCACCACTTGCGACAGTGCGAGAAGCTTTGGCACGTACGCCTGGGTTTCCGCTGGCAATGGCAGGTTCCAGTAATCCGTTGGCAGGCCGAGTTTCTCGTTGCGCTCGATCGCGCGGCTGACCGTGCCTTCACCGGCGTTGTAGGCCGCAAGGGCCAACAACCAGTCACCGTTGAACATGTCGTGCAGGCGGGTCAGATAATCCAGCGCCGCCGTGGTCGAGGCGGTGATGTCTCGACGGCCATCGTAGAAGCGGGTTTGACGCAGGTTGAAGTAACGCCCGGTGGAGGGGATGAATTGCCAGAGGCCCACCGCATTGGACCGGGAGTAGGCCATCGGGTTGTAGGCGCTCTCGATCACTGGCAGCAAGGCCAGTTCCAGCGGCATGTTGCGTTCTTCGAGGCGTTCGACGATGTAGTGAATGTAGAGGCTGCCGCGTTCGCCGGCATTTTCGAGGAAAGAGGGATTGCTGGCGAACCACAGGCGCTGCTGCTCGATGCGCGGGTTCACGCCCAGGCCATCCTGCAACTGGAAGCCTTCGCGCATGCGCTCCCAGACATCCTGAGGCGCCTGTTGGCTGGCCTTTTCGGTCAGCCAGATCGGCTTCTGTTTGGCTCGCGCAGCGATGTTCGGCGTATGGGTCGCTTCAGTCTGCGGTGCATGGCTGGAGCAGCCCGCCAGCGTGGCGGACACAGCCACCGCGATGGCTTGCGCCAAGCGGGTCAATGCGTCTGAATTGACGGACTTACGTATTGATGACGACATTGGCTGGAAGTAAGTTCCGGGCAAAAATGTCGGGCGATTCTAGAAAGCACACCCCCTGAGGTCAACCTTTCAGAATTTTTGTACCAAGCGGTGAGGTACTTAGAACTTATCTTTCCAGGCCCGCAGAGCCGCAAAAACCTCACTCGGCGCCCGGTTTTGAGCGCCTTCCCGTTCGTCCACTTTTTGTGTAACCAATCTTTCTCCGGTGCGCAAAAAGGGATTCGTGAGTTTTTCAAGGGCCAGGGTCGAAGGCAGGGTCATGACGTTGTTCTGCCGTTGCTGAATGACTTTTTCCAGACGAGCGGCGATGTCCGGGTTGCTCGGCTCGACCGCTGCGGCGAACTTGAGATTGCTCAGTGTGTATTCATGCGTGCAATAGACCAGCGTATCTTCCGGTAAAGCGGCGAGGCGGCTCAGCGAGTGGTGCATCTGCTGCGGCGTGCCTTCGAACAACCGGCCGCAACCAGCGGCGAACAGGGTGTCGCCGCAGAACAGCAAACCGTGGTGGTAATAGGCAATGTGTCCCAGTGTGTGACCGGGCACCGCGTAGACATCGAAGTCCCAGCCGAGCACGTTGACGGTGTCGTTGTCATTGAGCGCCACATCCCGCGCTGGAATGTTTTCGCTGGCCGGGCCGTAAACGGTTGCGCCGCAGGCGTTCTTCAAGCGCTCGACGCCGCCGACGTGGTCGTGGTGATGGTGGGTGATCAGAATGTCGCTCAACACCCAGCCCGGATGGGCAGCAAGCCACGCCTGGACCGGCGCGGCATCGCCCGGATCGACCACGGCACAACGCTGGGTACGGTGATCCTGTAACAACCAGATGTAGTTGTCGGTGAAGGCGGGCAGGGCACTGATCTGTATCATCGTCGGAATTCGCCAAGCGGAAAACATTGGCGCATCTTAGTGGTTCCTGGCGCGTTGGAGAATGACATGACCGATAAAGCGTTCGCTCAGGCTGATCCGGACTGGCTGGCGTTGATCAGCGCCGCCCGTGAATGGCTGTCGAGCCCGATCGGGCAATTTCTGCTGGATGAAGAGCGGCGCATGCTCGAAGACGAGTTGGGTCGCTTTTTTGGGGGCTACCTGGTTCATTACGGCCCGTCCGCCGACAATCCGCCCTCGGCACCGCAGGTGCAGCGCAACGTCCGTCTTGGTGCGCCATTGCCCGGTGTCGAGATCGTCTGCGAAGAGCAAGCCTGGCCGCTGAGCGAGCATGCCGCCGACGTGGTGGTGATGCAGCATGGGCTGGATTTCTGTCTGTCGCCCCACGGCCTGTTGCGTGAAGCGGCGAGCAGCGTGCGCCCCGGCGGGCATCTGCTGATCATCGGCATCAATCCCTGGAGCTCTTGGGGTTTGCGTCACGTGTTCGCCCATGACGCCTTGCGCCAGGCTCGCTGCATCTCGCCCTCACGGGTTGCCGACTGGCTCAATCTGCTCGGCTTTGCGCTGGAGAAACGCCGCTTCGGGTGCTATCGTCCGCCGCTCGCGTCGCCCAAGTGGCAGGCCCGTCTGGCGGGTTGGGAACGCAAGGCCGGTGACTGGCAGCTGTCGGGCGGCGGCTTCTACTTGTTGGTGGCGCGCAAGATTGTGGTCGGTCTGCGGCCGGTGCGCCAGCAACGTCGCGAACCGATGGGCAAGCTGATTCCGCTGCCGATGGCCAAGGTCAATCGTCGCCGTATCGAACCGTAAACCTTCTTTTTCTAAGTGGCCGGACTCGCTCCGGCCGCGGCCATCATCGATCCACGATGGGTGGGGCCACGCATTTTTTTCTGGATAGATTTGCATGAGCGAAAGCGTCGATAGCGTAGAACTTTTCACTGACGGCGCCTGCAAGGGCAACCCCGGACCGGGCGGCTGGGGCGCGTTGCTGGTATGCAAGGGCGTCGAAAAGGAACTGTGGGGCGGCGAAGCCAATACCACCAACAACCGCATGGAGCTGCTTGGTGCCATCCGTGGCCTCGAAGCATTGAAGCGTCCGTGCGAAGTGCTGCTGGTGACCGACTCGCAATACGTGATGAAGGGCATCAACGAGTGGATGGCCAACTGGAAAAAGCGCGGCTGGAAAACCGCTGCGAAAGAGCCGGTAAAGAACGCCGATCTGTGGAAAGAGCTGGATGAACAAGTCAATCGCCACAAGGTCACCTGGAAGTGGGTGCGTGGGCACATCGGCCATCACGGCAACGAACGGGCTGACCAGTTGGCCAACCGTGGTGTAGACGAAGTGCGCGGGTACAAGCAGACCTGATTTCACCGAAACGGTGTACCTGAAACACCTTGGTGAGCGTGTTAACATCGCCGCTTTTGCACGATTGCCCCCGTTGAGAGCTGAACACTGATGGCCACCAGATCCGTTGTACTTGACTCCCCTGTCAACCCTTTTGTAAAAACTGAATGGTGGTTAACTTGCTGATTTATATGAAATTATTATTTTTGCATTAAAAAATAGATCAAATTAAGTAAAAATAACTGGATCAATCGGAGCAGTGACAGCAGATCGCCAACCGCTCCGGTGAAGCCATGGCGATGTGGACTTCTCGCTTGAGGCTCCAATCCTCTTCCTATCTCGTAAAAGTCTAGCAATCCTGCGTCGCTATCTCCGACGACATCTTGTCAAACGAGTGGGCTACGTACGGTCATCTGTTTCGAACCGCGGTTGCAGTACCCTTTTCCCTTCGATGACCCCCTTCAAACAAAGCTAGGTTCGCGCTTTGAGTGACAACCCCATTTGGTCAGTTGGCATTGAAGGTGAAATTGCGGGCAAGAGAGCGCCGCGCATCGCTAAGTCGGTGTTCAGATTTTATCCGTCAGTACAGTCTCAACAAAAAATCTATCCTTGGATTTTGTGTACTTTGCCGTCAGCTTATATAGTTTGCCGTTATGCCTAAATTTCCACTCTCGGGAGTCGCCTATTTTATCCAGTCTAGACCATGCGCCCTTTCCATCAAGAAAGCTTGTGCCGACAAGAGCTACAACTTGCTGCATATGGTATTCAACTTGATTGAACTCGATATAAAAATCTGGGTTGGTACTTTTCCAAGCTTCCCCTTCTGCTAGTAACCTTGAATCATTAGTAATTGCATTGTCGGCGTCGGCTACTTTCTTTAAAAGTATTTTCTGCTCAGATTCTAGCTTGGTATACGTGTCAATGGGGACGTAGGTCTTTTCGACCAATCCTTTGGAGAGATAGTTTTTAGTCACTTCATCGTTCGAAATGAATTTCGAGTCAATATCAGCTTTCAATACATATGATCCTTCAACAAGAACTTTGGAGTTTGTGTGCTCCAGCCACCACTCTTTAGCGTTATAACCACCCACAAATGCACCCGGAACCAATGTACAAAGAATCCAGTCTCTAAAGTTCATGTAAAAATACGGCCTTAAATTTTTGTTGGCTAATGCGTGTCCGAGTAACGCTACCACGAGTCATGATTCCTAGCCACTATCTAAAGAGCAGGAGTTTTCCGCGAAGCAGGCCATCCAGGCAATTGCAAACCGGTAGCTAAGCCTCACCTCGTGCTTGTCTCATTTAATTACGTAGCGGGATTAGGAGGGGGGCGTAGCTTGCACATTGGCCAATCGGTCCGCCGCAGCGTTGATTTAGGATTTCGCGGAATTAATTTGCAGCGGTGCTGGGACTTCTGGAGCGGTTGATCAGATTTCTCAAATCTATTCTGTCGGTCCTCCGGGGGAGGTTCCACATGCTGAAAATTGACCCTTGATAGTCAGTGGTGAGTATCCCTACTGTGCCAAAATTTCGCCGGTGTATGGGGCGGTGGTGTACTTGAGACGCGTTAAAGGGATGCGACACTCGATATTAAAGTCTTTATGAAAAGGTCGGCCATTCAAGCGCTGAGGATCAAATATGATTTACATATTCCATCTTATGACCACCTGGAAAAAACGTCGCTTCGGGCGGATATCCGGCCCTTACACAAGGCGTACCTAAGCATGAAGTTCGATCAGATCGCATTTGCGGGCCTCCTGATGAGGGAAGACGGAGCGACAATGGTGGGGAGCTTGCTTTCAATTGATTTCGATAGCAAAGACGACACCATTGCCTGGCTGGCTGATGAGCCATTTAGTAAGGCAGGCCTGTGCGTTGAGCAACGAAGCTACGGGTTCTAAAACTTGTGGAGCCAAAAAAGCGGGGTTTCCGCCGGTTTAATTGAGAAACTGAGTGTTCTGCGCTTTCAGCAGTGAATAGGACGCCATTTTACGGTTGCGATGCATCAGTGAAAGAGTACCTGCTACCTAGAGTCCATGCCCTAAATACCAGTAAAATGGTTTTAGGATCCAAAAAATCTCAAGCGGAGCAGCAGGTATGCCAACGATCGACTTCACCAATATTCGCAGCGCTCAAAAAAGCAAAAATGACAGCTTTGAAGCGTTGGCGGTACAGCTTTTTCGCTTCAGCTGCGATGTTCCTGAAGGCTCAAGCTTCTTCAGCTTGCGGGGTGATGGCGGGGACGGTGGTGTCGAGGCCTATTTTCGGGCACCAAATGGGTTCGTCTTAGGGATTCAGGCGAAGTATTTTTTCCAGCTTGGGTCCAAGGAGCTTGGACAGATAGAAAAATCGTTCACGGCTGCCTATTTGAACCATCCGACTTTGACGGAATATTGGATCTACATTCCATTCGATCTAACTGGAAGAGTCGCCGGAGGCACACGCGGGCAGGGTGAGGTCGAACGATTTGAGGCGTGGAAAAAGGAACTAGAAGAGCGTACCGAAGCTAAGGGTCAAGGCGTCAAAATCACTTTGTGTAGCGCCACCGTGATGCGTGAACAACTCCAGCGTTTGGATACGCATGGAGGGATTCGTCGCTACTGGTTTGACGATTCTTTACTTACCCTCGCCCACGTTCAGCAGTGCCTGGAGCAAGCTCGTGAATTTGCTGGTCCACGTTACACGAGCCAACTGGATGTAGTGACCGACGCCCACGATATTCTGGATTTTTTCGGCGGTACCGCTGATTTTTCAGACTGGCGACGCCAGACATTCTCGCCAATCCTGAGCGAACTCAGATCCCTACGCGGACGCACGGACAGCGTTTTCAACCTGCTGAACGACGACAAAAAAACAGAGGCAGAAAGCCTTCTTCAAAAGTTGTCTACTTTCTTGACCCAAGTTCGGGAGGCAGAGAGGCCCGAGCAATCAGTCGCCCAGGCGTTGAAAACACTCACACAGCTACAACCAATTTTACTCACGGCAAAGGAAAGCCAAGAGGCTGCATTTGTCCAGCAGCATGGTCCTGACAAAGACACCCCGAGCTTTCGGCAATTCAATGCTGAGTACATGTGCGCGTTTCCCGCTGGATCGATGGACTCGGCGAGAGAGCTTTTCCGGCTTAGCGAATCTATTGAAGAGCTACTGACCTCTCCCAAAATGAGTGTCACAGGGGGCAATTCTCTGCTGCTCGTCGGCCCAGCGGGTGTCGGAAAAACTCATGCAATAGTGAGCGCTGCCTATCGTCGTTTCGCTGAAGGTGGAATGTCTCTCGTAGTGTTTGGAGACGACTTCAGCGGTGGTGAGCCGTGGGAAATCATTAGAAGCAAGCTCGGCTTCGGTGCTCAGATTGGGCGTGATGAGCTGTTCCAGTGTTTGAGCGCATCCGCTGAGCACGCAGGCCTGCCCTTCGTTATTTTTATTGATGCACTTAATGAAAGTAGGGCAGATGCCCGCTGGAAGGCGAAGCTGCCCGAGCTGATCCAGCAGTGTAGGCCGTACGCTGGAGTGAAAATTTGCGTATCTGCTCGTGATACTTATAAAGATTTGGTCACCGATTCCAGGTTTCCTGGCTATGCATTTGAGCACCGAGGATTTAGTGGCCAAGGCGTGGAGGCACTTCAAGCATTCGCTGCTTTCTATGGGCTGGACTCGGAGATTACCCCTCTTTTTTCGGAAGAATTAAGCAACCCTTTGTTCCTACACTTGGCGTGCAAAACCTTGAAAGAAGAGGGCAGCACAACCCTCGACGTATCCTTGCCGGGCTTTTCTGCTTTGCTTGAGCGGCATCTCAAACACAGTAACGCCGCAGTGAAAGAACGCCTTGGCTTTGCAAGTCCAAAAAATTTGGTCCGTCTATCAATGCTAACCCTAGCACAGCGACTCACGAGTGCATCTGCGAGCAATCGGCTTTGGGAATCGTGCGCTGCCGGACTTCGTGATGTGGTGGGTCCGGAACTCTCGCCCGAAATATTCATTCGAGAGCTTCAGCGCGAAGGGCTGGTCATCCTCACCGAAGGACCAGATGACACATGGACGGTAAGGCTTGGATATGAGCGATACGGCGATGTCCTTCGCACGACTGCATTGATAGATGGTTGCACGGATGAGTCCGGCGCACTTGATGCGAAAAAATTAGGCGTCAGTGTGGTCTCACTTCCACCTGAAGATAGAGGTCTGTTGGAAGTGCTCGCTGCGGTTCTTCCCGAAAAGACTGGAATTGAAATCGTAAATCCCGATATTGGGTTGGAGACTGAACTCGCTAACCGTCTGTTCGTTCACGGATTGGCGTGGCGCTCACGCAAAAGCTTCGAAAATAACAGCTTGGAAGATGAAGTCTTTGCAGCTCTGAATGTACCGGGGCTTTGGGAGGATTTGTACGAGGTCTTCGTAAAAGTCAGCCTTGTGCCTAACCACAGCCTGAACGCAGAACAATGGCTGGACAACTTCCTGCTTCGCCAGCCTTTGGTTAACAGGGACGTCTACTTTTCGCGTGCAGCATTCAAGTCGTATGACAACAATGGCGCGGTCAAGTCCTTGCTGAATGCTTCACTCAATGCCGACGTAATGCTTTGGCCAAGTGAAAGTCGGAGGCTAGCTACCATTATTTTAGGCTGGCTGACGTCTTGCGCGGACCGCAGAGTCCGTGATCGAGCATCGAAAGGTTTGGTACGTTTGATAGTGGCTGATACGGCGCTCGCAGCCGTGTTAGCCAGAAATTTCTTGGCGTCTGACGATGATTACATTCTTGAAAGTGTGACAGAAGCCATATACAGCGCATGCTTGATTGCGCGTGAGCAGCGTCCCGCATTCATTCCAGCTCTCAGACTATTGGTCTCTCATGGCTATGATCGGCCCAACGTGATCATTCGAGATTCGATTCGGATGCTTGCGGCGCTACTCGAAGATCACGATGTCGGCGAGCCGTTGAAAGAGCGACTGGGGCGTTTTCCGAGTAAAAGCCCAGTCATCGAGGCGTGGCCAACGCTAACGGATGCCAAGCCACTTCTTGATCTGGAGCATCTTCCCTCAGATATGAAGCTTTGGGGCTCAAACATTGGACCTGATTTTTGGCGGTATCAGGTGGAGGGCAAGGTCTCAGGGTTTGATCTCAGGGCTGCTTCGGTAACAAAGGAAAACATTGCTTGCTGGATTATGGTCGAGACTTTGAGACTCGGGTATCCAGGCTACAAGGAAGGAGCACTAAATTACGACCGGGCCTTGAACAGTGAGTTCGGCTCCGGTCGTGCCCGAGCGAGCTATGCCGAACGGCTGGGCAAAAAATACTACTGGATCTCACTCCATAGGCTGCTCGGGGTCCTTTCAGATCACATTCTGCCGTGTACGTCATATCAGGGCATTGTGCCTGGCCCCGAGCATTACTGGTCAGTGGAAGTGCGCAAGCGCGATTTAACCGACTTTAGAGATGTGATCTCCGAGAGAACCTATCCCGACAGCATCCTGCGCCGGCGTGAATACGCTTTTCCTTCTCAAGAAAGCGACATCAAGAAATGGGTGAAGACTGATGACTTCGCGACACATGAAACAAGCTTATCTTGCACTGATGCCAAGGGTGTAACGTGGATTGCTCTAGAGCGCAGCGAAGCCGGCAACGATAGATCGGATGAGGACGATGCGTGGACAACACCTTATTTTGGGTTTGATGTTTTTTACACATCAGTGTTAGCCGATGAAGAGATTTTCGGTACGAGACCCTACGATCGTCTCGACCGTGCATTCTCCGATCGGGCGAGTTGCTACAGAAGTTTTTTAGGGGAGTATCCGGACGGCGCAGCTTTTGATCAGTTGGTAGAGGAGGGCACGACCAATACCCACTTTGATGGGGTAGCGCGCACCATGGTAACGCTCAGTAGGGGCAGCGAATGGGAGTACGAGTTCACATCCGAAACTGATCAACTCAGCCTTGATGTACCGTGCCAAGATCTCGTTAGGGCATTAGGTCTTATCTGGGACCAGCAGCGTGGATGGCAAGATGAGACAGGTGCACTCATTGCATTCTCATCAGGGCCATACCGCAACAGTGCGTTGTTCATACGCAAATCGGTGCTGGACTCCTATTTGAAAAAAACTGGGAAGATCCTGCTGTACCGGCGGTTCGCGAATCGTGGCTTTTTTGACCTGAGAGGCGACACTGGCTCTCAAATCGATCTTCGCGCCTTTCTGAAATATATTCCACAGGATGGTTTCGCGGTCGTGCATGAAGAGTCGCAATCGTTCGATTGATGATTCGTCTTGTTGCGACGATGGGTAGCGAAGGTAAGACTTCGGAATCCTTCGCTGACTGCTTGGGCAACATCTACCCTTCGTGACAGGCAGAAAGCGGCCAATTGCTACCCTTCATGAGCAATAATCCACCACGTATAGATAAGTCGATGTAAGTGAATACCGCAGGGCCCAATGAGTCGAATATTTAGTTAAAATGAAATATATATTATCTAAACGCTTCCTAGAATAGATCGCCCGCGAGGACCGGGGGCGACAGGTACACCACGTGCCACCAAGTGAAAACGCTCCAGCCGTGGAACCACCACCTGCATCACAACTACAGGGCCATCTGATAATGAGCGCCAGTAGGATTTAAAACCGCATGCCTTCAACTTTCCGACAATTAATGACAACTGTTTATCTGGTGTTTGAGTGGCGTCTGATTCAGCGTCCCAAATTTTAGCGTGATTCGCTAGTACCGTTCCTCCTCGATAGCCGAAAAAACCAGCTTCAAGGAAGCACTGTACATATGTTGGTAAGTTAGTTTGCATTTGTGCTCCGGATCTTGGTTTGACCTTGCCATTTAATAAGTGCAGTTGATAATACTGGACTGATTCGAGAACTGCCCTTTCTATCGCATATGAAGGTGACAGTGAAGCTCCCGAACCAAAATACCTACTTCCTTGCATCCCCCCTACAGTCAGTGCGGCCAAAGCAGTGGGTAATCCAATTTCGCTTGAAATATCCCATACGTGCAGATCTCCCCCGGTCTCAACTTTGACGTTGTTGAAAAGAAGCTGTAAGTTTGGGGTTAGTAAGTCGTATTTGTACTTCTTTACTGGTATGGGTTCTTTCTTTAATATTGTGGCTAACAACGCGATCCCAATAGAATCTCTCTCGACCACTTCAAGCAATCCGTGCAGCAACGCTTCAGATTTGTTTGTTCCCGACGCGGTGCCGGAATTGGTGCTATAACGACGTAGAGAAAATGACTTTAGAACTTTTACTTCTAGTTTGTCTACTGGCTCAAAATAAGGGTTAGTCAAAAAATATGGATAGTCTAATATCTCTGAGCTATTATTAAACTCAGTGTATTCTGTCCTGGAAAATAGGGACGGATGATTGCCAATAATTGAGTGTAGATCGGGGCATGACTCAATCAGTAAGCTGTCTCTTCCGTTTATGTCTAGCTTTAGAAGTTTTAGTCCGCAAGAGGAAACTTTTCCGATAGAAAAAAGGTGCTCGTGCGCTTCAAAAATAGCCGACGCCATTGATTGTCGGCCTATACCTTTACCCATTCCAATGGACGCTACACCAACCCCAGCATTCTTATCTACAAACTCACAAATCGTGGTTTTAATATTATCGCCAATGCTTCTTAGGTTAACGGAAAATCCTTGTGCGGCCGCTGTTTCTAGTCCGAGCGTAATCGCGGCCGCCGCCTCAAGTTCTCTTTCATGCGCTCCATATGTAAGATACAAGAGGCTCTACTCCATATCAATCAACATTAAGCTTTAGTATCTCAACCAATTCTCGTGGGTGATCGATTTTACAAATCAAAGTCTTTTGACTTTGCCCCTTAACGGTAATTTCCAGCTCGATCGAGCCATCACTCTGCTCACCAACTTCCGAAATGGCGTCATGCACTTGAGCCAATGTCGATTGAAATCCTGATTCTGAACTTTCAAATAATAAATATCCCATCCTAACCTCCGCTATTGGATTTCTATTAAAAGTCGCACATCTCGCACCCTGCGAACGTACTCCAGTACGGCATGCATGGTTTGTCAAGTTTTAAACCAGCGAGAGCTGTGCACAAGCATTAACTCACTAGAATAATAGGAAATAAGTGTGATCGATATAATTTCTAAAGAGAATTTACGACATAAAACGTGATATTTATCAGTTGGTTGGCTTCCTGGGCTTTCGCTTTGCTAATTATTTAATGCTGATCTAGCCTTAGTTCGTTATGGCTCACAAAATGGATATCTGACCAGTTTTTTGTTACTGGGTTTTATGCCTTTCCTAATAGAATTGGAGAATGCAAAATGAAGAAAAAACCAGGCTTAGAAGAGGTCAGCTTTAATGTTAAGGTTAAAAAGCCGCCAACTGAAGGAAAACCTTTCGTATTGATTTGGGCAGATGAAGTTGCTTTGGAAACTCTTCGCTCAAAAGATGCTGTTTTTTCAGAGGCTCTTGGTGGAATAGCTAATGCAGAAATATCTGAAAGCTTTGAAACTACCAATGGCCCTCAAAACGAAGGAGCAGACACGACCTTTTAGATTTCTATAAGTACAACGGAACAGCGACATAGCAGCAAGCTCAGTAGTTGACTTTGGTTGCGGGGGTGTGTAATTGAAAGAGAGTATCTTAATTATATCTCATCTATATGAGCCCAGTGTTAACGCTGTTATTCGAGAATTAGATCGGAACGGAGTGGCTTGGAATAGACTGAACACAGAAATGTTTCCTCTCCTCTCAAGTGGTGTGGTTAATTTTAGCTCGGAGGATGGTGTTTCTGGGAGTTTTGTAAGTTGCGATGGTTCGCGCATTAATCTGGATGGCGTTGGCGCTGTATGGTTTAGACGGGTTGGGAAGTGGGTTTTACCTAGCCATTTAGAAGGGTATGAACTTGAGCATGCAGAAGCAGAGTGCAGGTCGTTCATGCAGGGTTTTTTTCGTTTGCTTTCTCACGTTCCCTGGATGAACGACTACGGGAACGAACAAGTGGCTAGTAGTAAAATGTTTCAGCTAATGAAGGCCCAAAGCATTGGCTTTAAAATTCCTCGAACTTTAATAACTAATTCTGTCGACTCAGTTCGGGATTTTTTTGAGCGTAGGAAAGCGGAAGTCATATTCAAGCCTATTTCTGGAGTTTCCATTGCAGGGGCTGATTTTTCAAAAGAACTTTTTTCAAAATATGAAAATCATCTAGGATATAGCATAAATGTCAGATCGGACTCGATAAACTCCAAGGTGATATTTACGCAAGTGCTAGACGAAGAAAAAATTGAATTTTTAGGCTCGATTGAATTTGGTCCAGTTATATTTCAAGAACGTATCGATAAGCTTGTGGAACTAAGAGTTACTGTTGTTGGTGATGATATATTTTCGGCGGAAATTCACTCTCAGGAAATAGATGATACCAAACTGGATTTTCGGCGGATGACATTCGTAGATCCTGGGAAAATGCCTATACATAAAGTTCATGTCTTGCCAGCTAGAGTACAAGAGTTGATTATGCTCTTGATGAGGGAGCTTGGTCTTGTATTCGGTTGTTTTGACCTGATATTAACCCCTGAGGGAGAATATATTTTCCTTGAGGTTAATCCTAATGGTCAGTGGCTTTGGATTGAAAGCTTGACAGGAATGAAAATCACTTCGGCCATAGCCGCGCTGCTTGCGAGGAGTGCAACTGCAAATAGTTCCTGCTGGTGAATGATATTAGATATTTTTGTTTGCTTTTGGTTTTCTGAATCGAGTCATCGATGGAACACGACTAGATGCTTTACGGACTGTTGTCTCTCAGTAAGAGCCGCTATTGGCTGACTCTATTGAACAGGTCGGGGCGCCCAAACGGCCCGATCATTACTGGTCAAAATGCCTTTTTTCGCACACTACTTCGTAAAATATGAGTCCGGAAGGCTCCGCCGAAAGTAAAGATTTCAATTTTAGACGCTTACTTTTTCGTTACGGAAACCATGGTCGAGTGTTTTCAACAGAATCGGCTGATCCGTCGTCCGTGAAAGGCTGCAATGGGGCGAACGCTGTCGTGCATAGCGACTGCCTTCAACCCAAAACGACCCTTCAGACGTCGGCCAATTTACTCCAGCAGTTCAATCTTGCAATGTCGCTTCAGCTTAAATCTTTGCCTAGTCATGGAATTAATGTAAATGAGCCAAATTGGCTGGGCGCTTTGATCTCGCAATCGGCATCTTGCCTGCGCCTCACAGTTGAACCAGCCAAAGCTGGATCGAATACTTCATTCATCGTCATCGTCATCGTCATCGTCATCGTCCTCTTCATTTTCTGGATAGAATTCATTTTCTCCAGATCTATTAGTTACGAAACACACGAAATTGTACGCTGCTAAAGTGTAATCGAATACCCGCAGTGGAATGGCGTCGATTCTCTTATTGGCGTGGTTTTTGAAAAAAACGAATGATGAGAGATCGTCATCAACAAGGTAGGAGTGCTTGATTTTGTTATTTAGCACTCTCAATTCATCAATGGTGGCATAGGAGGTGGCATTCTTCAGAATGACATTCTGATCTGTGTAGTGGCTTTCAATATCTTTCCATTTGTGCGGCGCACGTTTCCCAGGAGCAGCATTCGAAACAATTGCAAGGCAGCGAGTTGAGATTTGCTCTATTGTGGCCCATAAGTTAATGACCAAACTCTCGTTAGCGATGCACTCTACCTGACGAAGTTGGGCTGCGGCGTTGAAATTCCGGAATGCCATTCGGGCTGATGAAATTTTCTCCTGGTCGTCTCTCATGTGGTCGAACATTAGATTGTAGTGCTTGTTGAAGGCTTCAAAGACTGGTGCAACGACTTGGTTGCTTTGCATATGAGTAAACATCGCAAATCGGTGAAACATCACGATGTCGTCGATGCGTTGGATAGCCTGTAGTCTTAGCGAGTTGCGCTCGGCTCCCAGAGTGCCGCAAGGAAACCTAAAAGTTTCTCGCAGAAACGGTTTCAAACTCTCATCATCGCTACTAAGAATTTCGATTGCATTTAAAGTCAGCGGAGGCTTCATAACATCTCTTTGTCGTAAGGGCTATTTGGCCAAGGAGTGAGTGTGATGTTCTCTCACGGTTCAGCCGGCTCGATTCGCGTAAGCGTTTCGTTTTGTTTTCACGATCAGACTAACACTAGTAAACTAGGCACCGATATGCGTTGGCTGGGCAGGGGAAGGTGCCCATTCCAATGTGGCGCGTTTCGGCAACGCAGCTCATGTGCAGGGCTGTAGGTAACTGCGTGGTGCTGTGCGCGTAATTTGGCCTGCTGGTGAGTGCAGAGTCAAACAAGCACCCGTAAGGCGGCGCGCAGCCCTATGGCGCCATGGATTAGGACTTTCGCTTTCGCGGGCAACGCGTTTGCTTTCCGCCGACAGTGCCGGAGGAGACCATTTAAAACCACCGTCATGAGCGACCGCGGCATACCTTTCAGCTTTCGCCACATGCACGGTTTCGATAGCCAAAAATTCAGCTTTCTAAACGCCGCAAATGAACGCTTCGGGGTCAAATTCACACTCAAGACCCAGCAAGGAATCATGAACTCTCTCCGACGCCGAAGCGGGACAACGTATCGCCGGTGACCGTGAAACCCAGCGGGATATGTACGAAAGCGTCGATCGTGGCGACTTCCTGTTTGCACCTGTACGATGAACCATTTCTTCGGAAAAAACGGTACTTTTGTGTTTGAGATCCTCTTGCCTCGCTCTTCTGTGGGGAACGTACGTTGGTGACATAATGAGGGCTGGGTAGTTGTTCGATGCGAATCTATTTCTTGGAGTAGCAAGGCTCTATGTCTATGCGCGTTTTGGCGGTTAATGTAATTACCCCTCAAATTGAGGCCAGCCAATGCTAACGGCAATCCTGCACGGGAAGGCAGGCCGCGTTGAGATCGATGGACACCAGCAAAGTTGGCGCACCTTGTTTCGCAAACGTGAAGATCTCCTCACGAGTGTGCTGTTCGGACGCATGCCCTATTTGTCTGACTGTGTCCACGATGCGTTTCTACGCGTCCTGCTCGGCAACGAATGTGCGGACGATCTTGGACAGTTGAGCGATATCCAGTTCTGGCCAAGGTTGAGTGAAAGTGAAGGTCGCAGATATGTCGAACCAGATGTGCTGATCGAGTATCCCCATCATCGCCTGCTGATCGAAGTGAAGCCGCCATTTGGTGGTATGCAGACCTCCAAGCAATGGCGAGCGGAGATCCAAGCCCTTCACAGACAAAACGATGAGCCAAAACAAATCATCTTACTTGCCCTAGGCCGCAATCATCCCAAATGGAGGAGTTCGGCAGACAAGCTCGAAAGAGAATTTTCATCGATAGCCCTCCGCGTGTTTTGTCTGGATTGGCCAGAACTTCTGAGAAGCCTCGGGGTCATTCGAAATCTAGCGGACAGTCGGGATGAGCGCATATTCCAAGACTGGTTCGAGGCTTTTCGATTGTTCGGCATGGTGAGCGATACGATGCCGTTCAGCGACCTGCTGCCGTTGTGTAATGCACGAGAAGGTTTCCGCAAACAGCTTGAGCTTGTTCAACACTGGAAGACCATTGCAAAAATACCAACGCCAAGCGCCATCACCCAAGACTGGGCCGCTCTTCTGCCGATTACGCAACTTTTAGATAAGGAAGACTTAGTACCATGGACATGACTCGCGAACAAGTCACTTCTCTCGTAAACCAGGTACAGAACTCTCATCGCTTACTGGCAGGGTTCTACAGACGCCTCCTACCGGCTCTGGATGAAATGGCTGCCAAATTCGGAGCCGGCTTCTGGTTCTGGGACCCCATCAATTTCGACCGTCCATGCCGGTCTGCCACCAAACCTTCAAGCAAGTGGGCGTGGGATTATTTACCCCTGCTTAATGCTCAATTTGTGTATGCACGAACTGATGAAGAACAGCAGGCTGTTATCCAATTTCAGCTGCATACGGATCCATCAGTTCTCAAACGGAATCGTCAAAGTAATGGGCAGCCTGATCCGCTCAGCCTACCCGATGTGACACCAGCCATTCGCATCTATGCCTATTGGCTGAATGAAAGTTCGGTTGAGGATATCAAACAGCAGTGGGAGGAAGCCGAATACCCCAAGGGGGATGCGTTTTCAATTTCGACGCTGACCAGTGAGTTGCAAGGGACTTGGTGGGAGGTTGATCTGGCGGACTTTGTGGTTGCGCCACAGGATACGGAAGCGGCTATTGGCAAGTTCGTTACGTTACCTGCTTCCGAAATATGATGAAATTGCTGGGCCTCATGTCGTCCGCGATTGCCAGTGCGGCCCGGTCAAGTTGGCGCTCCGCTCTAGAAATCCGGGCCCAAAGAATATCCCGATAGATTGTCAGCTTAGAGCCTAGAACGAATCGGTCCGGGGCTGTTGTCGGCCAAAAGCGGTGATCACTGCTTGCAAACACTGCCCGGGGTAGATTGACTCGCAAGATAACTCTGGAAAGCAAAGCAAAATCAGGTAATGATGGCAATTTGATGCTGGGAGGTTCTCATGGCCGAATTTATTGCCATTCCTGTGGGGCAGGGAGACGCGTTTTATCTGGAACGAGATGGACACACGATTCTTGTCGACGGAGGAAAAAACAAAACAGCGTTTCCTGGTGTGTTTTGTCGAGTCACGGGCAAAGACTCAATCAATACTCTCGTATGTACGCACAACGATTCCGATCACGCTAACGGTATAATTGGATACCTCAATAGTGCAATGCGATGTGACGAATTATGGTTGCCTGGCAGATGGCTTGAAGTATTGCCGGATGTACTACAACCAATCGAAAAAGTAATTCGCTTGGTATGTGAGGAAATCAGCGAGATGAGTGCGCGTGATTGTGCGTCAGCGTTGCGGATCTTTTCAAATTTACCGAACGACGATCATTCTTCCTTCGCAGGCGAATCATCAAACCGCGAAAGACGCCCACTTGGCAGCACTGATGAGGAATTACTTGGTCGGAAGGAGGAGAAGCTGGATTGCGGTGGCTGGCCATTATCGATGATCAGCTGCTTAGAAAACGCGGAAAATTGGGGCGATGAACCTGTAGTTGGTCATTGGGGATGGCATTGGCATACATACCATTATGGGTCTCTGCACGGTAGGCTCACTGGTTTCGTAATCGAGGCAGCATCCCGCATTCGAGAGGCTGCATTACTTGCGTTCCAGCACGGAATTTCAATTAGGTGGTTCGAGTACTGTCCCTCGGCCCCATCAGGTGGCTTAGTAGGTATTTTGACACCTGTTAATGCCAAAGAAATTTTTGCAATGCGCAGGAGGTGTAAAACCTCACTTACCGACGCCCTTTCTCTAACAGTAGCCAACCAAGAAAGCTTAGTTTTTTGGTCACCTCCAACCTCAGACATGCCTGGGGTATTGTTTAATGCGGACTCTGATTTGGTTGGTGTTTCACTATCCTCGGAGTTGGAAAACGCCATTGCTACTGCTCCACATCACGGGTCTGACGACAATGCAAACACATATGCTGTAGTCATACGGGATGCGGCTGGATGTGATAGTACGATGACTTGGGTCCGCAGTGACTGTCGCTCTCGAACACGTCCAGGCGAAGTCTATCTAGGCCAAGTCGGTAAGCGCTACTGCACACTTTGCCGTCCCAAAAATACAGAAAGACATAAGCCAACCCGAGAAGTGAGGTTTATCTCCCAATCAAGGCAATGGATCCCCGATATAGAGAGCAGGGAGTGCGAGTGCAAGCGTGCGGTTTAGGATGCAAGCAGCAACGACGAGCGATTCCTTAGTACATGCCAATTCAAACGAGGCCCCAAGCAGTGTTGCCGCTGACCGAAAACTGACCCAGTAAAGGCTGTTCTGCCGACTGAAAACTGACCCAGGTGTTCAACTGCTTCTGCTCACTTTTCGAGCAGGAGAACACAGGGTGATCAGCATGGAAATGTTGGGAAAAATCCGGCGGATGTACTTCCGCGACAAGCTCTCGCTGCATCAGATAGCCAAGCGTACCGGACTGTCGAGAAACACCATTCGAAAATGGGTCAGAGCACCCGAAGCCACCCAGCCGGCGTACCAACGGTGTGCAACCTTCAACAAACTCAGTCCATTTCACGAGACGCTGGAGCAGGCGCTCAAGGCCGATTCGTTTCGGGCAAAGCACAACCGCAGGAGTGCCAAAGCACTCTTCGAACAGATCAAGGCCGAGGGCTACGACGGCGGCTACAGCCAGCTCACCGCCTTCATACGCGCGTGGCGCGGCGAGCAAGGCAAGTCTTTACGGGCCTTTGTGCCGCTGACCTTTGCACTCGGGGAGGCCTTTCAATTCGACTGGAGCGAAGAAGGTCTGCTGATCGGCGGCCTGTTCCGACGCATCCAGGTCTCCCATATGAAGCTGTGCGCCAGTCGCGCATTTTGGTTGGTTGCGTATCCCAGCCAAGGCCACGAGATGTTGTTCGATGCCCATACCCGCTCGTTTGGCGCGTTAGGTGGGGTGCCGCGTCGCGGCATATACGACAATATGAAAACGGCTGTCGACAAGGTCAACAAAGGCAAAGGCCGCACAGTCAATGCCCGGTTTGCCGTCATGTGTGCCCACTACCTATTCGATCCGGACTTCTGCAACGTGGCCTCCGGCTGGGAAAAAGGCATCGTTGAAAAGAACGTTCAAGACAGCCGACGGCGCATCTGGCTCGATGCTCAAAACTGCATGTTCCATACCTTCGAGGAATTGAATGCCTGGCTCGGCCAACGCTGCCGTGCGCTCTGGGACGAACTGGTGCACCCGCAGTACAACGGGCTGACAGTGGCGGACGTCCTGGAGCTGGAACGCGCCGAATTGATGCCGATGCCGACTGCCTTTGATGGCTACGTCGAGCGCACCGTACGGGTCTCCAGCACCTGCCTGATCAGCGTGGCGCGAAATCGCTACTCGGTGCCGTGTGAGCGGGTCGGTCAGTGGGTCAGCAGCCGTTTGTATCCCACACGGGTGGTGGTCATCGCCGATGAAACGATGATTGCCAGTCACGAGCGCCTGTTTGATCGAGATCAGGTCAGTTTTGACTGGCAGCATTACATCCCGCTCATCGAACGCAAGCCCGGTGCGCTGCGCAATGGCGCTCCGTTTGCCGATCTGCCGAAGCCGTTGCAACTGCTAAAACGCGGTCTGAGGCGGCACACCAATGGTGATCGAGTCATGACTCAAGTACTGGCGGCTGTTCCCATCGCCGGGCTCGACGCCGTATTGGTGGCTGTGGAGTTGGTACTTGAATCCGGCAGCTTGAGTGCTGACCACATCCTGAATGTCCTGGCTCGACTGACATCGACAGCAGCCCCTCCGTCCGCCGAAACCAGCCTTCAACTCAAGATAGCGCCTGTCGCCAATACGGCACGCTACGACCGGCTCCGTACCACCGATGAGGAGACTCGCAATGCGTGATCTTATGGCGGAACTCAAAGAACTGCGTCTGCATGGCATGGCCAGCGCCTGGGAAGAACTAGCCTCGCAAGGAGAAGCTTCGACGGCATCCTCGAAATGGCTGCTCGAACATCTGCTTCAACAAGAACATGCAGATCGAGCGGTGCGCTCAGTGAATCATCAGATGAACATGGCCAAACTGCCCATGCATCGTGATTTGGCCGGCTTCGACTTCAGCGCTTCCAGCGCAGATGCCCGCCTGATCAGGGATCTGTCCAACCTGGAGTTCACCGATACCGCGCAGAATGTCGTGTTCATCGGCGGGCCTGGAACAGGCAAAACACACCTCGCCACCGCCTTGGCCGTTTCCGGGATCACGACGCATCACAAACGCGTGCGCTTCTACTCCACGGTGGATCTGGTCAATCTGCTGGAGCGCGAAAAGTACGAAGGCAAGACGGGCCGCATCGCTCAAGGGCTGCTACGAACAGACCTGGTGATACTCGATGAACTGGGGTATTTGCCCTTCAGCCAGAGCGGTGGAGCCCTGTTATTTCATTTGCTGTCCAAGCTGTACGAGCACACCAGCGTGGTGATCACCACCAACCTCAGCTTCTCGGAATGGTCGAGCGTGTTTGGTGACGCCAAGATGACAACGGCGTTGCTGGATCGGCTGACACACCACTGCCACATCGTCGAAACGGGCAACGAGTCCTACCGCCTGCAACACAGCAGCTTGGTCGCCCAGACCAAGATCAAATCACGTGAACGAAAGCGCAAAGACAATGATGGTGCCGAGGACGATGAGCTGTTTTGATCCGCACCGAAAATACCCTGCCGCATGCCCACATGCGGTGGGGCTTTAATGCCTCTTCCACCGGGACACGACTGCTAAGCTTATCCACAATTGCTGATGCCAAAGTCAGCAATCCGCCCTGGGTCAATTTTCAATCGGCAGGGTGGGTCAGTTTTCAATCAGCGCCGACAGACAGGCCCACGAGCAGCGCCAAATCGTCATAGAAGCTCACATCAAGCCGGCCCCGAATGAGGTCTGCGCATGCATGCGGATCTGGCCGTAGGGTAAGGGCATCAGAAAAGCATTTAGATAGGGGGCGACAAGACGGGGGGTGTCCGGTGGCTTTGTGCACGGTTCGTTTCCCTCAATATTTTTTGAAAGGCTTGGCAGCCCCGCGCCTGCACCGCGACATGACCCCAAGGAAAAAGGGTTGAAGCATTCGGGATCCAATATATAGTGGGTGCGCTGTAGGAAGAAAACAGCATTTTCCCTAGGAACCTAGCACCATGAACCGCCCTGAACCTATCATGATAATTAGCAAGGAGGACGCTTCCAGCGTCGCTCAGGCTGAATCCTGGGGCGAGAAAGAGGTATCTCGCGAAATCGCGCTTCTCGAAGCGAGTGTTCACCAGGACAACATTACCCGTACGGTCGAAGCACTTGAGGCTTTAGATCGAGCAGAAACCACTGGAGAGCTAGCACGAAACATACTTCCCGTAAACTTAGAGGACGAACTCAAACAGAGCTACCTCGATTACGCGATGTCCGTAATCGTAGGGCGAGTCTATTCACCACACGAAGCTGTAGGGTATATCCGTGGTCTTTCTCAGCGCGAGATGAGACTGCATTCGCGTCGAAGCCATTTATTCGCACTCTGTAATGGGCTTACGGCTGCCCTTGCTATCCGCCTTCTCGAAAAGGCTGCTCGATCAACTGCCAACCTGCTTCTTAAACTCAAAAAAGCTTCTGATTCCGCCTGCTTTAGAATGCCTCTCTTCGCTTATGGTCCTGAGCTAAGCAAGTTCCGGCACCGACTTCGCTAATACCCCTCCAACAAAAAAAAGTCATTACGTCATCTTTTTTTGAGGAAGGGCCATCATGCCTATCTTTTCCATCACGGCTGACCTTGATTCAGCCGGAGCTATCCGTTGTGAGCATTGTCGGGATTGTAACGCGACCCATATTGAGCTTTCCCGAAACCATGAACACGACCCGGATGAACACGTTGTCGTCTGCGCTCACTGCGCCTATTTGGCTGGCCTGAAGTACTGCAACTGTGGCAGTGAGGTTAGTGTCTTGGTAGATGCAGGTGTCGGTCGTGTCGAGTTCATTCCGGTTTATGCTCCAGACCATCTCCCAGGAGGGGGGGACAATAGTTGCAACTGCGGCCATCTCCGCCTTCGTCTTCAACCCGCGAGAGTCGAAGCGGTTGCGCAGCCAGCGCTCCGCGCCGGGTAGTCCTGGATGAAATCTGCAAGGTGGTCCAGCCGGCCACCTTGTTGCTGTAGCGAAAACGAAGCCTGCGTCCATATTCTTACAGACAGTTCGGACAAGCCGAAAAGTGACCGGGGCAGCAGGAGCATGCAGAACAATGGAAAAATGAATCTGAGTCACCTTATTTTTACTCGACCTCATGAAGGCGAACGATTCAGTTGAAATGGGGGATTTGAACAAGAATTAGCCCATCGATATTACGTCCTCTAGAGACAGCAGGTTCGTTCTTTAACGCGGTTTCCTGCCATCCACATCTACTTGCCCAACCCTAGCAGTCGCCTCCTAGTACCCCCAGGAACCCCTCCTGCTGATTCGCGCGGCCCCCGTCGCGGTGCTACCCTGCCATATTCGGCACACCCTGGCCCGCGTTAGCCAACCAAGCCCTCAGCATTTAATAATTTTTGATTGAGATTTGTCTTTTGTAGGGATTGGCTTCATTAACTCGACTTTAGATAATTTGTGAAGTGCCGAGTTGTAGATCATTCTCTGTAGGGTTTCATGGAGCATGTCAATCTGAAATTGTAGTGAGTTTATGTCTTTCTCAAGCCGTTGAATTTTATGAACGGCGGTGGCCATATTTTTAGGCTGATTTGGAGTTTTTTGAGTTCGTGCGCGAATCTCTTCCTTCTTGGCTTTATATTCAAAGCTCAGAATGGATTTAGATGATAGCGCTTGTCTGGTTGGTATGTAATCTAAATACAGCTTAGAGGACTGGCATATGGCATCCCAAGAAAGTCGTTCTTCGCTGGGCCAGGAACGGATGGTTTCGGCAATTTTTTTTATGACTTTATTGGGGATTGGTGCTGGCATTGTTCTCTTCCATTAATAATTTTAAGCAGTCCAGTACATCGTCACTGAGGGTGTTATTAGTAAGTGAAGGCCTTTCTATTGGCGTAGGTGAGATTTTTTGGATAATCCGATGCTCGTGACTGAAGTCTAGTGCAGTACTTTGGATTGGAGTGCCGTCAGGGATTTCGGGAGATGTCATGATTTTCACCAGTTCAATATACCGGTTGTAGCGAATATAATGCGACTCATACCATCGATCTGCCGCACGGTTGCCAGCCTTTATTTCTACGAATGCGGCGTCAAGATTTTCTTTGATTGAATCTCGCTCAAACTCAATTTCTTTAATTGAGCGCTTATGTCCTTTACAAAAAACGTGTTCTGAGCAGTTCAAACAATCCTTAAATTTATTGCAATAACTCACGGTCCAGTCGTGATTGCAAATTCCATAAGGAGTCACAATGGTAGGTCCTTTTGGCCGTGCGTTTCGATACTCCTCCGGTGTGATCGGTTTATGAGAAATATTGATCGCGGGGATTCGGTTTTCTGCAATTTTTTGTGCAATTCGCTCCGGATTTTCATGCATGTAGGTAGCCGTCTGCCGCTTCGAGGCACGAGTGCTCCATTCTGTGATGACTTCAATCGGCACGCCTGCCTGCTGAGCCATTGTATTTAGAAGATGGCGAAACTGATGTGAGTTTAGCTTGATATCTCCATAATGATGCTTGTGAAAAAAAACTCATTGTTACTTCCTTGTCACCGCGTTGTAGTATCTGGTTAGTCATCCTTTTACTGTAATAATCGCGGTTGTAGGGTGCGAGAAACACAGGGCTGGTTGACAGATAGGATGAGAGTTGATTGTATCGAAGGCACATCATCGACTCAGACATCTTTAGTCGATGATGGCCTTTAATTTCTGGTGCTTGGTAAGGGAAATTCGGGTTGAGCTTTTGGTTGTGTTTTACCACGATTTGCCAAAGTGAATTTAGGGTGAATCCGGTTAAAGAGTAATGGCCGGTGTACTTAAGTAGAAATGTTTCAGTCGAGCCGATAGTTTTGAATCCAAGCGCGTCTTTTACCTGGGTCGGTGTCAGCAATGCGTTGTCTGCAACATCAGGGCAGCTTTCGTGACGGTAGAAGCGTTTATTTCCGCTTTCTAGATATAGTGCAAGCTTTCGCCCCTCATTAGTTATTTCTTGAAGCCGACGAATAGCCTCCTCGGTCACGGGGGCCACAACGTCGATGACTGCTTTCACCATGTATCTTTTTGTCTTTGGAGAAAAGCCTTTCAAAATTAATTCAGGCTCTCCATTTTTATTTAGTTCATAGGTGTGGGGTGTCGTTCGAAAAAAAGCTAGCTCACCGATGCGAACTGGAAACGACAGCAAGAGAGCCGTGGTACAGGTAATAAAAACATCTTCTTCATCTTGCTCGGTGGTATAGCCATTGGCGAACACTTCAGCGATAGCCCAAATAGCATCAGAGCAGGGGAGTTTTGCCTCTTTTTGCTCTTGGCTCAGATTTTCTGGTGCGCCAGGATTCTTCAACTTACCAACAAATGGGTGGGTCCATATGATCCGATTGGTTGTGAGTTTGTTTGCGGATATGGTCAAACCTAGCACCTCCAAGGCACCACCCACTCCGGAGCGATCTTGAATGTTTTCTTCTAGCAAGATGTGGCCCGCTGTAACAAAGTGTCGAGACTCAGCATTGCAGATAGACGCTTGGCCATCTAAACGAATCATCGCTTCTTCAAGTAGTTGAAGCGCCAAAATGCTTCGTGTGAATGTTTGAGTAGGTTTGAGATGCTGGGTATACCGAATGTAAGCTTTGGCAAAATCTCCAAATTCAGTCGACATAAGGTCCTCAGGCTGAGGGGATTTAGTCTTATGTAGTTTTCGACCGTAGAGGTTTAAAAAGCGAATTTTCCTCAACGGAGTTTGCCAGCAGTAGTCAGACCAACTGAATCCAGGAAAAGCCGACCAAAGTGTTATTTTATTTTTTGCGAGGTCAATAAATCGCGCCAAATTTTCTTCAGCGACCAAAGAAGCCTTTGCTCTAAAAAGTACAATGTTATCCAAGGTCCTGGTCCTCAAGGATAAGTTCGCGTGCCTTGCACATAGCAATTACGTGTCTTACGGCTTCTTTTTCTCGTTCATAGTCGACATGAGCAAGTATGTTATGGCCGCTACCGAAGAGGGGGACTTGACGCTGCCGTTCTTCTTTTTCTATCAGCATCTCTAAGACCTGCTCATGTGGACCATGAAGCCAAGGCTCGAAGTTAGGGCAGCGATAACACCCGATTGGAACACCTGCGGCGCAGGCATCGCGCTCACCGCAATTTCCTAGGCTTGAGTCCGAGCGACCGTTGAGCGCGACCCTACTAGCTTTGTCGTTGCCACGTGTTGCGTCACTTTCCTTGTCTCGAATGGGGCCGGTAAATGCCCTTACAATCGGAGCCATAGCTGTGCCCATGACTCGCAATTCTCTAGCTTGTTCGGCAAAATCTTTATAGTAAACATCAAGGGTTTTGTCAGTCTTGTGACCAATCCAAAATTGCAGTTGTGCTCTCGGAACCCCTGAGCGTGCAAGTTGCAATATTCGAGAATAGCGGTTTCGGTACGCACCTTCCCTTAGGATTTTGCCTGTCCTTTCGGAAACGATCTTCGTTCCATGCTCTCGCCGAGCGATCAGTTTAGAAATGCTAGCTACAGGGCAATGGAGGAGTCGACTGGAATAAATGAACTCAAGTTTGCTCTCGTATTTTTTTACCCTTTTGATGCGATGTTCTATCCACCCAAAGCTAAACAATGGGAGTTGAAAAATTTCCTCCGGGGTTAAGGTGAGTCCGGTTAGGTTTTGAAAATCACCTATAGTTTTTTGTGCGGTTTTCTGACAAAGCGTCCATAACTCGTCATTTAACGGATGTATTTCGGGCGCGGACTGACGAAATCCACCGGCTCCCTTTTCTTTAGCCCCTGGAAACTCGAAGCGCTTGCCGCTGACTCCTTGAGCTTCGCCATGTTCTTTCAAGTCGCCGATCTTGGCATGCGCAAATTGAATGGGACGCCTCCCATACTGTGCGGATAGTAGGCATAACGTCGACTTATCTAGGAGTGATATCCCGTTCTCTAAATCATGCCAGAGGGTGTACACAAGGTCGTCGTACTCCTGCTCGGTGTACCACCCCTCAGTCGGATCGTCGGACCGAATCCTGCTGCCAGCGGGGCGGGTTGGAATCGGTGACTGCAAAATGGAAAGCAGTTCAGCAGCCTCCCCGGATATCCCGGAGTAACCCAGCTTATGCCACAATAATAATATTCGCTTTACATTATGGAAGAAGCCAGCAGGCGAGAGATGCGATAGTGCCTGTAAGGCGTGGATGCAGTCCTCTTCAATACTCTCGCATGGATAGCTCAAGAGAAGTCTATTCAAATCGTTGATGCTTGCCCAGATTACAGCGGGTGCATATCTGCCATCGCTGCACATTCTAGTTATGGTGTCAGCAAATCCTTTATAGGACTCTAATGATAAATTTTCATATATGGCGCCGGCTTTCGCGTGACCAAGTCCTACTATCTCGATTGATTCATCATGGTATGTGATAAAAACCGAATTGTTGGTGTTTTTCCGCTGTTGGTGGGAAAAATGCTGTGGTTGTTCGAGAGTAGTGGTTTTGATGACGGCGTTCGGGCTTTTCAAGGGCGGCGCTTCCTGCGCTCAGAAACGTGATTCGCCGTACTGAGACCTGTTTTAGCAGCGCCTTCCATGATGTGGCGGAAGTTATAGAGGTTTGGCATATCTGAGTCAGGTACCCATCCCATCAAGTAACAGCGCTGTGACGCCTCCTCAGCTTCACTTAGGCCTTTTTCTTTCGCAGACTTAGAGAAGCGATAGTTCCAGTCATGACGTAGCAGATGCGGGTGAAGACCACGCAAAGCCGGGTATTTTTTGCGAAGCAATCCCAGTGCATTATAAAAGGCACTCAATTCCAAAGGTTGGCCTTGGTGTTCGTTTGGGCGATGGTTGATGAAGATGAAGTCATCGTCACGGAATTCAGTGTTTGGAACGTCTGCACGTATCTTAAGGTAATCTTGAATTTTCTCAGACATCTGCTCGGTAATTGGCAATTCCCGGCCTAATGTTTTGGCAACAGGTTGACGCAATCGCCGGTCGAGCGCGTCGTCGTGATTCCGTTGAATGCGCAACACTGCGTGGTCGCCACCACGGGCGGGCGTGAAGTCTTTGAGTTTGAGAGTGAGTACTTCGCCAATCCGCATACCGGTTTCGTACAAAATTTCTAGCATTGTGGCATTGCGGAACGCGGCACCAAAATTTGCTGGTCGATCAACATGAGCAGTCGGATTACTGAACAACTCGATCAGTGCCTCACTCATGTCAACCGTCAGGTGTTTGGTAATCATCTCCCTGTTTCTCTGGTGTTTCGAGCCGGTAGGCACAGGCAGGGTGTCCAGCGCGTTGAGCATGCAAGTGATGCTCTCGCTGATCTCAGTATTCGAGTTACGGATCAGCTGATGAGCAAGCCACTCCAGATAATTGGTGACATGTCTGCATCGGGCGTTGAACTTGGTCGCATCGATCGATTCGGTGGGTGACATACGGTTGCGGGCAAGAAAATCGCCCAGGGTGCCGATCTCGGCAGGAGTTAGAAGCTGTCGACTTGTGAAGCGCTCATCCAGATCGATCCCATGCTTATCGGCCCACTCATAAACGCATTTCACCGAGCGCAGGATTTCACGCTGGCTGTTGTGCGTCAGCCCCCACAGTTTCTGCCCGCAGTACAAGGTCGGATAGAATAGGGGGATTCCTCCTTGCTCAAGGTCGCAGAGCTGGGAGAAATGTACGTGCTGTGTGGAGATGTAATCGAGCACTGACAGCTTCATCGTTTTTACATTTCCTTGAGTGAGCGGATTTGTAAGAAGGTTTTTACATTTTTTAGGCATGCCATGCAAGTGGAATTCTCCGTAAAAGCCTGGTATAATTGGCCTTAAGGGTGGTAAGTCGAGTGAGGTATTAACAAAACATGGTTAACAGGATAGTAGTACTCGATACCGAAACCACCGGCATGCCGGTGACCGATGGTCACCGGATTATCGAAATCGGTTGTGTCGAACTGATCGGTCGGCGCCTGACGGGCCGGCACTTCCACGTTTACCTGCAACCGGATCGCGAGAGTGACGAAGGCGCCATCGGCGTCCACGGCATCACCAATGAATTTCTGGTGGGCAAACCGCGGTTTGCCGAAGTCGCTGATGAGTTCTTCGAGTTCATCAAAGGCGCACAACTGATCATCCATAACGCGGCGTTCGACGTTGGCTTCATCAACAACGAATTTGCCTTGATGGGTCAGCAGGATCGTGCCGACATCACGCAGCATTGTTCGATCCTCGATACCCTGATGATGGCCCGGGAGCGTCACCCGGGGCAGCGCAACAGCCTCGATGCGTTGTGCAAACGTTATGGCGTCGACAACTCCGGCCGTGAACTGCACGGCGCCTTGCTCGACTCGGAGATTCTCGCCGACGTTTACCTGACCATGACCGGTGGCCAGACCAGCCTGTCGCTGGCCGGCAATGCTTCCGACGGTAATGGTACGGGTGATGGCGCGGACAACTCCGCCACGGAAATCCGTCGGCTGCCGGCCGATCGTCAGCCGGCACGAATCATTCGTGCGACGGAAGATGAACTGGCGGCACACCAGGTACGCCTGGAGATCATCGCCAAGTCGGCTGGTGGCCCGGCGCTTTGGACGCAAATCGCAGAAGCGGACGCACAGGGCTGAAAGATCATCGCCTCGTGGAAGTACTGACAAGTGGCCACCCTCGCCACTTTCGCTGCAACCCTCTACCCTGAGTGCATGGGTGGATTCAAATCCGCCGCCTCAGGACACTGAGCCTCATGTACAAAGATTTGAAGTTTCCGGTGTTGATCGTCCATCGCGACATCAAGGCCGATACGGTCGCCGGCGAGCGTATTCGCGGTATCGCCCGGGAATTGGAACAGGAAGGTTTCAATATCGTTTCGGCCACCGACTATGCCGAAGGGCGCCTGGTGGCATCGACTCATCATGGTCTGGCGTGCATGCTGATCGCCGCCGAAGACGCCAGCACCAATTCACATCTGTTGCAGAACATGGCCGAACTGATCGGCCTGGCCCGGGTGCGCGCGCCGGACCTGCCGATCTTTGCCCTGGGTGAACAGGTCACGCTGGAAAACGCCCCGGCCGATGCCATGGCCGAACTCAATCAATTGCGCGGCATCCTTTACCTGTTTGAAGACACGGTGCCGTTCCTGGCCCGACAAGTCGCACGGGCGGCGCGCAAGTATCTCGACGGTTTGCTACCGCCGTTTTTCAAGGCGCTGGTGCAGCACACCGCTGATTCCAATTATTCCTGGCACACCCCCGGTCATGGCGGCGGCGTGGCGTATCACAAGAGTCCGGTAGGGCAGGCGTTTCACCAGTTCTTTGGCGAAAATACCCTGCGTTCGGATTTGTCGGTTTCGGTGCCAGAGCTCGGTTCATTGCTTGATCACACGGGGCCGCTCGCTGAAGCGGAAGAGCGTGCAGCACGAAATTTCGGCGCTGATCACACCTTTTTCGTGATCAATGGCACCTCGACGGCCAACAAGATTGTCTGGCATTCGATGGTGGCGCGCGACGATCTGGTGCTGGTGGATCGCAACTGCCACAAGTCGGTGCTGCACGCGATCATCATGACCGGCGCGATCCCGTTGTACCTGTGTCCGGAGCGCAACGAACTGGGGATCATCGGTCCGATTCCGCTGAGCGAGTTCAGTCGCGAATCGATTCAGGCGAAGATCGACGCCAGCCCGCTGACCCAGGGTCGTGCGCCGAAAGTCAAACTGGCAGTGGTGACCAATTCGACCTACGACGGCCTCTGTTACAACGCCGAATTGATCAAGCAAAGCCTTGGCAACAGCGTCGAAGTGCTGCATTTCGACGAGGCGTGGTACGCCTATGCAGCGTTTCACGAATTCTTCGCCGGACGTTACGGCATGGCCACCTCGCGTAGCGCCGACAGCCCATTGGTGTTCACCACCCACTCCACCCATAAGCTGCTCGCTGCGTTCAGTCAGGCTTCGATGATTCATGTGCAGGACGGCGGTGCGCGGCAACTGGATCGCGACCGCTTCAACGAAGCGTTCATGATGCACATCTCCACTTCGCCGCAGTACAGCATCATTGCCTCGCTCGACGTGGCGTCGGCCATGATGGAAGGCCCGGCCGGGCGCTCGCTGTTGCAGGAAACCTTCGACGAAGCGCTGAGTTTCCGTCGGGCGCTGGCCAATCTGCGTCAGCACATCGCTGCTGATGACTGGTGGTTCTCGATCTGGCAGCCGCCAGGTGTCGAGGGCATCGACCGTGTGCAAACCGAAGACTGGTTGCTGCAACCGGATGCTGACTGGCACGGTTTCGGTGAGGTCAGCGACGACTATGTACTGCTTGACCCGATCAAGGTCACGTTGGTGATGCCGGGGTTGAATGCCGGTGGCGCGTTGAGCGAGAGGGGGATTCCGGCCGCCGTGGTCAGCAAGTTCCTCTGGGAGCGCGGGCTGGTGGTGGAGAAGACCGGTCTGTACTCGTTTCTGGTGCTGTTCTCCATGGGCATCACCAAAGGCAAATGGAGCACGCTGATCACCGAGTTGCTGGAGTTCAAACGCAGTTACGACGCTAATGTCGGTCTGGCAACGTGCCTGCCGTGCGTTGCACAGGAGGACACCGCACGCTATCGCGGTATGGGCCTGCGTGACTTGTGCGATCAATTGCATGCCTGCTATCGCAGCAATGCCACTGCCAAACACCTCAAGCGCATGTACACCGTAATGCCGCAAATCGCCATGAAGCCTGCCCATGCCTATGATCATCTGGTGCGCGGTGAAGTCGAGGCCGTACCGATCGACGAGCTGGAAGGGCGGATTGCTGCGGTGATGCTGGTACCGTATCCACCGGGAATCCCGTTGATCATGCCCGGCGAGCGTTTTAGCGAGTCGACTCGCTCGATCATCGATTACCTGAAATTTGCCCGCACGTTCGATAGCAGCTTTCCCGGTTTTGTCGCCGATGTGCATGGACTGCAACATGAAGACCAAGGCAATGGACGGCACTACACCGTCGATTGCGTCAAGGAATGAGGACTTTTCCCAGTATGCAACCGGTCATGAATCCGAAATACCCAGGGCTGTCGGTGCGTGTCGCCGATGAAGGCTTTGCGGCTTATATCTGGGGCAGCGACTTCAGCTTTGAGGTCGCAGCGTATGGCGCCGCGGTGATCGGCAAGCCCGTGGAGCAGTGGTCGATGACGACGATTGTCCCTTACCGCAAGTGTTACGGCATTGATCCGGAGGAGTTCAGCAGCTACCGCGATGCGGCGGACAGCGCGATTTTCATGGCATACCTCGACGACGAACCGGTCGGCCATCTGGTCATCAGCACCAACTGGAATGGCTTTGCCCATATCGATGAGTTGGCGGTGCACGCGCCGGCCCGTCGCCACGGCGTAGCGAAGGCGTTGCTGGATGTGGCGCAATTCTGGAGTCGCAAAAAGAAGCTGCCGGGGATCATGCTGGAAACCCAGAACAATAACCTCGGTGCTTGTCGGCTGTATGAGCGCTGTGGGTATGTGATCGGTGGTGTCGACCAGTTACGCTATCGCGGCATCGACCCGAACACCGCCGAGGTGGCGCTGTTCTGGTATCGACTGTTCGATAATCCGCTGGAAAATTCAGTTAGCTCGTCAGCATCGCCTCGGCTTGTTCCGTGACGATGGCCAGTAAGGTCTGGATCGCCGATGACGGCGCGGCGTGCTTGAAGGTCAAGGCGTAGAGGCTGATCGTGATGGCGGGCGATAGCGGGCAGGTATCAAGCCCGGCGGAGCGTGCGCCCAATGCGGTGAACGGATCGACAATGGCCAGACCTTCGCCGGCCTCGACCATGCTGCGCATCATTTGATGGGTTTGCACGCGGGTCTGGATGCTCGGCGCCGGGCGTAAGGCCTGGAGTTTGTTTTCCAGTGCCGGGCTCAGCGGATCCTCACGTTCGAGGCCGATCATCGCCTGTCCCGCCAGGTCCTGCAGGGAAATGTACTTCTGCTTCGGTTGCAGCCAGCCATGGGGCGCAAGCAATTGCAGCTTGCCCTGGGCCAATGGCTGGCAATGAATGTCGGGATGGTCGGGATCGTGCAGGCTCAAACCCAGATCACATTCACGCAGCAAAAGGCTGCGGACGATGTCGCGGGTCGGGGCACTCAACAGGCTGCAAGGTGCATCCGGCAGGCGTCGACGCAGTGAGGCGAGGCTTTGTGGCAATAATTGCTGGGCCAGCGCAGGGGTGCCGATGATGCGCACCGGCGGGGCAAGGTATTGTTTGAGGCTGCTGGCCAGGCGTTGCACAGGTTCCAGCGCTTCATAGACGTGAGCGATTTCCACCTGCAACGCCCGAGCCTCGGGCGTCGGTTGCAGGCGCCCGCGAACGCTGGCGAACAGCATGAACCCCAAATGACTCTCGGCCTCGCGCAAACGCTCTTCGACCTCGGCCAGCGGCAACTGCAACCATTCGGCGGCAGTGCCCATATGACCGGCCTGCAAAAGCGCCTGAATCACTTCGATATGACGTAAACGCATGCGTGAAGTCCATGTTCAGCAGGTGGGGTCAGTGGCTGAATCCTACCCCAAGTCTGCGCATATGACTTCTGCTCATAACAGTCAGTTATGAAGCGACGGTTGGCTCAGGTTCGCGAGTCAGGGTGACACCCGATTGAACCAGCAAAAACTCGTTGTCACTGACCTTGTTGACGCGATCGCCAATGGCCAGTTTGTATGTGGTGACAGGCTCCGAGCCGGTAAAACCGTCCGCTGACGGAGTGGATTCCTGGAACTCATGCACCGAATAAACGCGGCCTTCCGCATCTCTTGCATGGAACTGACCGACCAGTACTGCTGCCATCTGCTTAGAACCTCTGGAGATAAAACGCTTGATTTGCGGCTTGGTAGACCGTCATCAAGGCCTGTAAGTTTTCCTACAGGAGAAAAATAATCAGCACGCGGGTATTTCCCGAGTCCGCTGGTGAAACTGTCATCGAATCATCTATAACTACTGGCTTCTTCCACTGACAATCGAGAGTCTTCCATGAGCAATGTCTACAACGTCGCCGTAGTGGTCGGTAGCCTTCGCAAAGCGTCGATCAACCGTAAAGTCGCCCTTGCACTGGCCGAGCTGGCTCCGGCTAACCTCAAGCTTGAGATTGTCGAAATCGGCGATCTGCCACTCTATAACGAAGACATTGACGGTGATTCACCGCCGGCAGCCTACAGCACTTTTCGACAAAAGGTGGGTTCATCCGACGCGGTGCTGTTTGTGACGCCGGAGTACAACCGCTCGGTGCCTGCACCGTTGAAAAATGCGATCGACGTTGGCTCGCGGCCTTACGGCAAGAGCGTCTGGGGCGGCAAGCCGGGCGCGGTGATCAGTGTTTCGCCAGGTGCGATCGGCGGTTTCGGCGCGAACCAGCATCTGCGTCAGTCGTTTGTGTTTCTCGACGTGCCCTGCATGCAGCAGCCAGAGGCCTATCTGGGCGGTGCGGGGTCGGCGTTTGATGAGGCGGGCAAGCTGAGTGAGACGGTGAAACCGTTTCTGCAGAAGTTCATCGATGCGTACGGGCTCTTTGTGGCACAACACAAGAAATGAGTTAATCGTTTCTCCGGATGTACACCGGAAACTGTGGGAGCGGGCTTGCTCGCGAAAGCGTAGTGTCAGATAGCAACTTTTTGTCTGACCTGCGGCCTTCGCGAGCAAGCCCGCTCCCACATGTGGATCCCTACCCATTTGATTGTTGAAGGCTGTCGAGAATGCTCGCTGCGTCACTGATTTTCCTGCTGACCATCACCCTTGTCATCTGGCAACCCAAAGGTCTTGGCGTCGGCTGGAGTGCGACGTTGGGCGCCGTGCTGGCGCTGATCTTCGGCGTGGTGCATCTGAGCGACATCCCCCTGGTATGGCAAATCATCTGGAACGCCACCGGCACCTTCGTCGCGCTGATCATCATCAGCCTGTTACTCGATGAGGCCGGGTTTTTTGCCTGGGCCGCGCTGCATGTGGCGCGATGGGGGCGGGGCAGCGGGCGCAAGCTGTTTGCCTTTATGGTGTTGCTCGGTGCGCTGGTGTCGGCATTGTTTGCCAATGACGGTGCCGCACTGATCCTCACGCCGATTGTGATTTCGATGTTGCTGGCGCTGCGCTTTTCTCCGGCGGCCACCCTTGCGTTCGTCATGGGTGCCGGGTTCATTGCCGATACCGCGAGCCTGCCGCTGGTGGTGTCGAATCTGGTCAACATCGTTTCGGCAGACTTTTTCCATATCGGTTTCAATCGCTATGCGGCGGTCATGGTGCCGGTGAACGTTGTCAGCGTCGCCGCGACGCTGGCGATGTTGCTGTGGTTTTTCCGTCGTGACATTCCCAAGGCGTACGCCCCCGAACAGCTTGAACTGCCGCACACTGCGATTCACGACAAAGCGACGTTCTACGCCGGTTGGGGGGTGTTGGTGATCCTGTTGATCGGCTGCTTCTTCCTCGAACAACTGGGCATCCCGATCAGCGCGATATCGGCGGTCTGCGCTGCGCTGTTGCTGGGTATCGCCGCCCGTGGTCACAAGATTTCAACGCGCAAGGTGCTGAAAGAAGCACCGTGGCAGATCGTGATTTTCTCGCTAGGCATGTATCTGGTTGTCTACGGCCTGCGCAATGCCGGGTTGACCGGGTATCTGGCGGGTTGGCTGGATGTTTTCGGCGGTCATGGCGTATGGGGTGCGGCAATGGGCACCGGTGTGCTGACCGCGTTGTTGTCCTCGATCATGAACAATCTGCCGACCGTTTTGATCGGGCTGCTCTCGATTGATGCCAGTCAGGCGAGCGGGGTGGTCAAGGAGGCGATGATCTATGCCAACGTGATCGGCAGTGATCTGGGGCCGAAGATCACGCCGATTGGCAGTTTGGCGACGTTGCTGTGGCTGCATGTGCTGGAACGCAAGGGGATCAGGATTGGCTGGGGGTATTACTTCAAGGTGGGGATTGTGCTGACGGCACCGGTTTTATTGGTGACGTTGGCGGCTTTGGCTGTGCGTTTATCCCTTTAGGCCGAGTCGGCACCCATCGCTGGTTTGCCAGCGATGGGTGGCGAACAGGCACTGCAAATTTTCAGGCTTGGCCAGGCACATTCGGCCAAAGATCCGACACCAGAAACAACCGCTCCGCTTCCTCCCATTCGCCCTGCACATTCTCGATCAGCCGCACCATTAGCTGCGCCGGGGCTAGCGGTTCCAAACCCTCCAGCCACATTTGCAAGTGTTCTTCCTTCCAGGTCTGTTCCACCGGATAGTGCGCCGGTGCCAGCCAGGCATGGCGGGGCAGGGGTTGCCAGCGTCCGGCCGGGCGTTGCGCGACGAACGCCGGCCAATCCTTCTGATGCAACCAACTGCCGCGCAAATGTTGTAGGTGGGCACCCCGCGGCGATTGCGCTTGCCCTGGCCACGGATACAACAGATAACCACCGAGCCACAGCTGCGCACTGAACACCTCGATATCC
This sequence comes from Pseudomonas sp. NPDC087614, assembly GCF_044743485.1. Taxonomy (NCBI): domain Bacteria; kingdom Pseudomonadati; phylum Pseudomonadota; class Gammaproteobacteria; order Pseudomonadales; family Pseudomonadaceae; genus Pseudomonas; species Pseudomonas sp. NPDC087614. Next base: position 55,865 of record NZ_JBIUWN010000023.1, read on the forward strand.
AGCGCTGCCAGGACTTCGCGACTTTCCGGGCGCGTGGAAATCGGCAGTTGATGCTCGGCCAGATGCGCCAGCTTGCGATCCAGTCGATCATGGCAGCCGGGCCCCAGCCATTGCGCCGGATCATGACCGTCGCCGTTTTGCGGGCCGAGGTAGAGCTTGATTGCTAGCTCCAGGTGATGCACGCCGTCGCGGTCACGCAGCAACATGTCCAGTTCACCGAGGGTATGGCCACCCCGGCGAATCGGCAGGTTGGCGGCGATCAGTTCGATACCCGGTGCATGTTGCACAGCAAACTGCCACAACCGCTCGTAATAAAGGCCCAACCGCCGCGTGCGTGCCTGGGACAGCCAGTGCAGCAATCCGTAACTGTCACGGTCGAGCTGACGCAGCCAGTGTTCCAGGCGCTCGGGATCGGCGACCCAATCGCTGCCGGCCAGCGGATGACGCTGCGGCCATGGCGTTGTGGCCAGCATCGGCGGGGCGAGGATCACCCACGCCAGATCGCGCACTTCGGGATGGCGTAACTGGTGGGGCAACTGGAGCAAGTCAGGAAATAGGATCATCTTGCGAGCATAGCCTTAAACACGGGCACACCCTTGAGGCTGAAAGGATTTTGTCTATCGCAGGCTTTCGCCCATAATCGTGCTTTTCGCGTTTTCGATTGTCCGCAGAGGTCCCATGGAGCAATTTCGCAATATCGGCATCATCGGTCGCCTGGGCAGTTCCCAGGTGCTGGATACCGTCCGCCGACTGAAACGGTTTCTGCTCGATCGTCACCTGCATGTGATCCTCGAAGACACCATTGCTGAAGTTCTGCCCGGCCACGGCCTGCAGACTTCGTCGCGCAAGATGCTCGGCGAAGTCTGCGACATGGTCATCGTCGTCGGCGGCGACGGCAGCCTGCTCGGCGCTGCCCGGGCGCTGGCGCGGCACAACATTCCGGTGCTCGGGATCAACCGTGGCAGCCTCGGGTTCCTCACCGACATTCGCCCCGATGAGCTGGAAGTCGAAGTCGCCAAGGTGCTCGACGGCCATTACCTGGTGGAAAACCGCTTTTTGCTGCAAGCCGAAGTCCGCCGCCATGCCGAAGCCATCGGCCAGGGCGATGCGCTGAACGACGTGGTGTTGCACCCTGGCAAGTCGACGCGGATGATCGAGTTCGAGCTGTACATCGACGGCCAGTTCGTCTGCAGCCAGAAGGCTGACGGCCTGATCGTCGCCACGCCCACCGGTTCTACCGCCTATGCGCTGTCTGCCGGCGGACCGATCATGCATCCCAAACTCGATGCCATTGTGATCGTGCCGATGTACCCCCATATGTTGTCGAGCAGGCCAATTGTGGTCGATGGCAACAGTGAGCTGAAAATCGTCGTGTCGAAAAACATGCAGATCTACCCGCAGGTCTCCTGCGATGGGCAGAACCACTTCACCTGCGCGCCGGGCGACACCATCACCGTCAGCAAGAAAGCGCAGAAGCTGCGACTGATTCACCCGCTCGACCACAACTACTACGAAGTCTGCCGCACCAAGCTCGGCTGGGGCAGCAAGCTGGGTGGTGGAGGCGACTGATGCTCGATCCCGCGCGCAGTTATGACCTGATTGGTGACGTGCACGGATGCGCCCTGACCCTGGAACACTTGCTTGACCGACTCGGTTATCACAAGCAGGGCGGGGTCTGGCGGCATCCATCGCGCATGGCCGTGTTCGTCGGCGACATCATCGACCGTGGCCCGCGGATTCGCGAGGCGCTGCACATCGTTCATGACATGGTCGAGGCCGGTCAGGCGTTGTGCATCATGGGCAACCACGAATTCAATGCGCTGGGCTGGAGCACCCCGGCGCCTCCGGGCAGCGGCAAGCAGTTCGTGCGTGAGCACACGCCGCGTCATGCGCGTTTGCTTCATGAAACCCTGACTCAGTTCGAAGATCATCCCGGCGACTGGCACGACTTTCAGCAGTGGTTCTATGAACTGCCGCTGGTGGTGGACGCCGGGCGTTTCCGTGTCGTGCATGCCTGCTGGGACGCCGGCCTGATCGAACCGTTGCGCGGCCTGTTTCCCGATGCGCGTATCGATGAGCATTTCCTCCAGGCTTCGGCGGTGCCCGGCAGCTTTGCCTGCACGGTGTTCGACCGCCTCCTGCGTGGCACCGACATGCGCCTGCCCGGGGGCCAGACCATGACCAGTGGCGACGGTCTGGTGCGTTCGTTCTTCCGCACCAAGTTCTGGGAAGACGATCCGAAAACCTACGGCGACATCGTCTTCCAGCCTGATGCGCTGCCGGAACCGGTGGCACGGACGCCGCTGACCTCTACCGAAAAAAACTCCCTGCTGCGCTATGGCGTCGACGAGCCGTTGCTGTTCGTCGGCCACTACTGGCGCAGCGGCAAACCGGCGCCGATCCGCCCCAACCTCGCGTGTCTGGATTACAGCGCGGTGCTCTACGGCAAACTCGTCGCCTATCGCCTGGATCAGGAAACCCGCCTCGATCCGGCTAAATTCGTCTGGGTCGATGTCGAGCGGCCGGAGGTGCTGCAATGAGTGCGATAGCGGTATTGCGTTTGCCACTGGCGGTGGATTTGAGTGGTTTTGTCCAGTTGCTGCAACGGATGCAAGTGCCACATCGAGTCAGCGAAGAGGCGGGCGAGCAAGTGCTGTGGGCGCCTGCGGAAATCAGCGAAGACGTGCGCTCGCTTTACGAACGCTTCCCGGCCGGCGATCCAGATCAGCAACTGGACGTTCCCGTGGCCCAGACACTCAAGCGTCCAAGCTTCGTCGAACAGTTGAAATATGCCAAAGCCACGGGGTTTATCCTGCTGCTGTGCCTGATTGTGGGCGGCCTGACTTACCTGGGCGAAAACCTGCAGACCTTGCGCTGGCTCACCTTTCTCGATTTTCGGGTGGTCGGCGATTACATCCATTTCACGCCGCTGGCTGATAGCTTGGCGGCGGGGCAGTGGTGGCGCTTGTTTACGCCAATGCTGATTCACTTTGGCATTCTCCACCTGGCCATGAACGGCATGTGGTACTGGGAACTGGGGCGGCGCATCGAGTCGCGTCAGGGCAGCATCAATCTGCTCGGCCTGACGCTGCTGTTCAGCCTGGTGTCGAACTACGCGCAGTTTGCCTGGAGCGGCCCGAGCCTGTTCGGCGGTCTGTCCGGTGTGCTCTACGGGTTGCTGGGCCATTGCTGGATCTTCCAGTTGCTGGCGCCGAACCCGGCCTATCGTCTGCCGCGTGGCGTGCTGGTGATGATGCTGGTGTGGTTGCTGGTGTGCATGTCCGGGCTGATCTCGATGATCGGCTTCGGCGAAATCGCCAACGCCGCCCACGTCGGCGGGTTACTCATCGGATGCTTCACCGGTTTGTTGGGCGGTTTGTATAACCGCCGTAAACTGGCCGCCTCAAATTTTCAGTGAATAAAGAGCACGGAGACCCTGATGTCCTCTTTTAACGACATGATCAAAAACATCACCCCGGACATCTACGAGAGCCTGAAACTGGCCGTGGAAATCGGTAAGTGGTCCGACGGTGGCAAACTCACCGCCGAACAGCGCGAATTGTCCTTGCAGGCCATGATCGCCTGGGAAATCCAGAACCTGCCTGAAGAACAGCGCACCGGTTACATGGGCCCGCAGGAATGTGCGTCGAAGTCGATCGAAGTGCCGAATATTCTGTTCAAGTCGGATGCCATCCATTGATCGAGATTGGCCGCGGTGCAATCAGCAAAATGTCGGCGCGCCTGGACGGGCCGAACGTGCAATACGCGTTTCGTCTGGATGACGTCGAGGTGCCGGTCAATCCCATGATCGGCACCACGGTGCGTCTTGAATACCTGGGGGCGATCCATTGCACCCATTGCGGGCGCAAGACCAAAACCAGTTTCAGTCAGGGCTACTGCTATCCGTGCATGACCAAGCTGGCGCAGTGCGATATCTGCATCATGAGCCCGGAGCGCTGCCACTATGACGCCGGCACCTGCCGGGATCCGGCGTGGGGCGAGCAGTTCTGCATGACGGACCATGTGGTTTACCTGGCCAATTCGTCGGGGATCAAGGTTGGCATCACTCGTGCTACCCAATTGCCGACGCGCTGGCTCGATCAGGGGGCCAGTCAGGCGTTGCCGATCATCCGCGTCGCCACGCGGCAGCAATCGGGCTTCGTCGAAGATCTGTTGCGTAGCCAAGTGGCTGACAAGACCAATTGGCGTGCACTGCTCAAGGGCGATGCCGTCGCCGTGGATCTGGCACAGGTGCGTGATCAGTTGCTCGACACCTGCGCCGAGGGCCTGCAAGGCTTGCAGGAGCGATTCGGCCTACAGGCCATTCAGACGATTCCCGATGTCGAACCGCTGGAAATCCGCTATCCGGTCGTGCAATACCCGGCCAAAATCGTCAGCTTCAACCTGGACAAGAACCCGATTGCCGAAGGCACGCTGCTGGGGATCAAGGGCCAGTACCTGATCTTCGACACCGGCGTGATCAACATTCGTAAGTACACGGCTTATCAGCTCGCCGTGCATCAGTAAGGACTCCAGCATGCGCACCGAACAACCGAAGATGATTTACCTGAAGGACTATCAGGCGCCCGAGTACCTGATCGACGAAACACACCTGACCTTCGAGTTGTTCGAGGATCACAGCCTGGTCCACGCGCAATTGGTGATGCGCCGCAATCCGGCGCGTGGCCCGGGCCTGCCGCCGCTGGTGCTCGATGGCCAGCAACTGGAATTGCTGTCGGTGACCTTGGCCGATCAGGAACTGAGCGCTGCGGATTATCAGCTCAGTGAAAACGAACTGACCCTGCAACCGACCAGCGAAACCTTCACGCTCGACACCAGCGTGAAGATCCATCCGGAAACCAACACCGCACTGGAAGGACTGTACAAGTCCGGCACGATGTTCTGCACCCAGTGCGAGGCCGAAGGTTTCCGCAAGATCACCTACTACCTCGACCGCCCGGACGTGATGAGCAAGTTCACCACCACGGTGGTCGCCGAACAGCACAGCTATCCGGTGCTGCTGTCCAACGGCAATCCGATTGCTTCCGGCCCGGGCGAAGACGGCCGGCATTGGGCGACCTGGGAAGACCCGTTCATGAAGCCGGCGTACCTGTTCGCGCTGGTGGCCGGTGACTTGTGGTGCGTTGAAGACACGTTCACCACCATGACCGAGCGCAATGTGGCGCTGCGCATTTACGTCGAGCCGGAAAACATCGACAAGTGCCAGCACGCGATGAACAGCCTGAAGAAGTCGATGCGCTGGGACGAAGAGGTCTACGGTCGCGAGTACGATCTGGACATCTTCATGATCGTCGCGGTGAAC